>JBOHBD010000431.1:0-4852 GCA_050698195.1 Gaiellaceae bacterium | reverse complement strand
GCCCCCGCCCGAGGGGAAAGCGAAGCCGCGCGCGACCGACGAAGAGGACGCGCGGGCGGCCGCCCTCGCTCACCTCGCCGCCTCGCCCAGGATCTCCTCCAGCCGCGAGTACACTCGCTCGGGCCGCAGGTGATCGACCGAGGGAGCCGATGCGGCCGCCAGGCGCTCGCGGAGACCCGGGTCGGACACGAGACGGCGGATGGCGGAGGCGAGCGCACCGGCGTCTCCCGGCGGCACGAGGAGGCCGTTCTCCTCGTCCCGGACGAGCTCCGGGACGCCGCCCACGGCGGTCGCGATCACGGGTGTCCCGACCGCGAGCGCCTCGACGACCGTGTGCGGATAGTTCTCCCACGACGAGCACAGCAGCGACGCGTCCGCCGCCCGGAAGAGCGTCAGGACGGCGTCTCGGCGGAGCGGTCCGAGAAACCGAGCCCGGCCGTCGAGGCCGCGCTCCGACGCGGCGCGGCGCACGTCCGGCAGATCCGGTCCGTCTCCGGCGACGAGGAGCGAGACGCCGTCGACCCGGGCGAGCGCGTCGAGCGCCACCTCGAGGGCCTTCTGGGGCGTGATCCGACCGGCGAACGCAAGCGCCGGGCCGTCGATCCTGAGCCGGGCGCGCGCCTCGTCCCGGTCCGGAAGGCGGGGGAGCGCGGGAGCGACGTTCGGAAGCACCGTGACGCGCTCGTCGGGGACGCCCCAGCCGACCGCGAGCGACGCGAGGTAGGCGCTCGGGCACACCAGGTGATCGACCCGAACGAGCGCCTTGTTGCGTGCCGACCGCAGAAGCCGAACCCGCGACCCTCCCGGGAAGTCCTGGAAGGCGTCCAGCTCCCCGTCGAAGAGCCGCCAGCGCCGGGCGCGCTCGTAGGCCTCGTCCGCCACGAGCTTGACCACGATCGGGCGGGCGGCGAGGAGCGATCCGAGACTCGCGCGGCCGAGCATGCTCGTTGCGTAGACGACGTCGGCGCGCGCCGCGCGCGCACGGATCATCGCCACGCACCGGGCATGGCGCACCCCGGCGGGAGTCCTCCGGTCCACCCACCGGACCGGATAGGGTCGTTCGGCCGGCTCGGCGCCCGCCGTCGTGACGACCTCGATCGCGTGTCCGCGGTCGCGCAGGAACTCCGCGACCTCGGGCGCGTGGCTCGCCGGCCCGCCGACGTCGGGGGGCCAGATCCCAGAGACGATCACCACCCTCACGGTGCCACCGCGCCGCTCGCGTCGGTCGCGCCAGCGGCGACGTCGATACGCAGGCGCGCGATCGCGACCGCCCAGGCTCCCGCGAACACGAGCGTCCCGAGGAGGATCGCGACGGCGGCTCCGGTCGCGCCCCACTCGGAGCCGAGGACGGCGACGAGCGGGATGACCGCGAGTGCCTCGAGCCCGTGGGTGACGATGCGGAGCCGAGGCTGTCCGACCGTCACGGGCAGGGACTTCGACCAGCCGAGCGCGAACTGGACCGCCGCGGCGACGAGGACGATCCTCGCCGCATCCACCGCACCGATGTACTCGCTCCCGAAGACGAGCTCGACGAGCCACGGCATCGCGAGCAGCAGGACCGGCACGGCGAGGACCATGAGCCCGGCCGCCACCAGCGTGTAGGTGCGCACGCCCGCGAGGACACTCTCCCGCTTCCCCCGCTCCCAGGCTCGCGTCTGGTCGGTCAGGAGGACGAGCCGGGCAGGCGAGCTGGCCGCCGCCAGGCCCGTCTGCGGCGTCTGCCCGATCCGGAGGAGGCCGACCTGGGTCGGCCCGGCGACGATGCCGAGGATGAACGGCACCAGCGTCGTCCGCAGCGAGATCACCCCGGTCCCGACGCTCGACTGGAGCACGAAGGAGACGACCTCGCGCCGGTCGTCGCCGAGCGGTTGCGCCGCAGCCGGGGGGAAGCGACGCAGGGCCGCGAGCCCGAGCAGCGATACGGCTGTCGTCGCGATCGCCTGCGCGACGACCATGCCGACCAGGGTCTCGGTCACGCCCAGCGGTGCCGCGACGAGGATCGCGCCCAGTCGAAGAGCCATGGCGAACGCCTGATACGCCCCGCGCAGGTCGTACCGCCCACGCAGCAGGAGCGCGGTCGAGCCCACGTTCTCGGGCGCCTGCACGAGCGGCAGGAGCGAGCCGACGAGAATCGGGATCGCGAGATCTTCCGCCCCGAAGAGGGTGTCGGCGACGGGCGCGAGCAGGACGAGCGCGACCGCGGCGAGCGCGCCGCCTGCGACCTTGAGCTGCAGCGCCCGCGCGAACAGCCGGCGCAGCTTTCCCCACTCCTCGTTGACCGCGTAGCGGAAGCCGAACTTCGTCAGCGGTTCCTCGACGGTGAGGTCGAGGAGTATCTGGAAGAACCCGACGGCGGCGAGGGCCGTGACGTAGATCCCGAAGGCCTCGAGACCGAGAACGCGGGCGGCGACCACGGTGCCGAGGATCCCGAGGACGACCGCGACGTAGACCCACGCGGCTGTCGCCGACCGGCGCCAGAAAACGCGGGAGGCCATCGCGAAGTCAGTCTAGAGTCCGCGTCCGAATGAGAACCCTTCGCCACGTCGTCGACCGCGACGCAGTCGGCGCTCTCGTCCTCGGCCTGGCGATTCCGTTCCTGTTCGTCCACGAGCGCTACCAGCCGGAGCTCGAGCTCGATCTCAGCTCGACGTCCGTCGAGATCCGACTCTCCGACCTGGCGGTTCTGGCCGTCGTCCTCGCGGCGGTCGTCTCGGCGGCACGGCTGGGGACGTCTCGACTGGGCCCCTCCGGGATGGTGTGGATCCCCGCAGCGGCGCTCCTCGGCTGGCTCGCCTTCCAGACGCTCCGCCCCGCCTCGATCGACGACGCGCGCTTCGAGGAGCACCTCGTGAGCTTCTCCAAGCTCGTCGAGTACGCGCTGCTCGCACCCGCCGTGCCGCTGCTCGTCCGACGCGCGCGGGATCTGACGGTCGTCTTCGGAAGCTTCGCTCTGTGGTCGGCTCTCGCAGCCGCCGTCGCGCTCGCGCAGTTCTTCGGCCTGGACGTGTTCGACGCCTGGAATGCGGGCTGGAGGCAGCCCTCCTTTCTGGGACATCACGACCTCGCCGCGCTGAGCGCCGTCGCAACCGGTCTCGCCGCTGCGGGCATCGTGTGCACCCGCAGGCGTCTCCCCGTGGCGGCGCTCTTCGCGGTCGCGCTCGTCGCGGGCTCACTCGGTCTCACGCTCGCAGGCTCGGTCGCCGCCCTCGGGGGGTTCGCCCTCGGAGTCGCGGCGCTCGCCCTCGCCGGAAGGCGCCGCTTCAAGCCCTCGGGCCGGCGTCTCGTTGCGCTCCTCGCTCTCGTGCTCGTCGTCGCGGGTGGAGTGACCGCGATCCGAGCCGACTCGCTGGAGCACTTCGTGCGCTTCCTCGGCGTCCGCGGAGACGAACCGCCCCAAGGCGTCGAGACCTACTCGCAGCGGACCGTGCTCGCCTACATCGGCGTGCGGATCTTCGCGGACAACGCCGTCGCGGGTGTCGGCTGGCAGCGCTCGTCGCGCGCCGAGGTCTTCGACCCCTATCTCGACGACGCGCACGAGCGGTTCCCGGACGTCGTGGAGCAGGCGTTTCCGGCGCCCGGGCGAGAGTGGGGCGTCCAGAACCTCTACATCCAGATGCTCGCCGACGCGGGAGTGATCGGGCTCGTGCTGCTGCTCGCCGTGGGCGCGGGAGGGATCGTCCTCGCCTGGCGAACGGCGAAGCACGCTCCGAACCCCTGGGCGGCCGGCGCCGGGCTCACGGTGCTTTGCGCGTTCCTGACGCTCGCGGGCGAGTGGGCGTCGCTCGGCATCGTGCCGGGGATTCCGCTGCAGGCGGCGACGTGTCTCCTCCTGGGCCTCGCCGCGGCGGGGGCCGCGACCGTGGAGGAGGAGACGGCCGTATGACGGCTGTAGGGTGACGCGGGCGTGAAGGCACTGGTCACCGGGGGCGCGGGGTTCATCGGCTCGAACGTCGTCCGCGCGCTCCTCGCACGCGGCGACGAGGTTCGCGTGCTCGACAACTTCTCGACCGGCAACCGGGCGAACCTGGCCGGCCTCGTGAACGACGTCGAGCTCGTGGAGGGCGAGCTCCGTAGCTACGAGCGCGTGCACAACGCGGTACGCGGGGTCGAGGTCGTGTTCCATCTGGGCGCGCTCGGATCGGTTCCGCGGTCGGTGCAGGATCCGCTGACGTCGGGCGCGGTCAACGTCGAGGGGACGCTGAACGTCCTCCTCGCGGCGCGCGACGAAGGGATCCGGCGGGTGGTGTTCGCGTCGTCGTCGTCGATCTACGGCACGCAGCCGGTGCTGCCGCTCGAGGAGTCGATGGCGCCCGACCCGATCTCGCCCTACGGCGTCGCCAAGCTCGCCGCCGAGCGGTACTGCGTGAGCTTCACGCGGGTGTACCACTCGTTCGAGACCGTCGTCCTCCGGTACTTCAACGTGTTCGGTCCGCGGCAGGACCCGAGGTCGGAGTACGCGGCCGTCGTCCCACGTTTCATCACCGCCATCGCGGCTGGGGCGCCGGTGACGATCTTCGACGACGGGGAGCAGTCGAGGGACTTCACCTACGTCGACAACGTCGTGGCCGCCAACCTGCTCGCCGCCGACGCCCACGGCGCGAGCGGGCGCATCTTCAACATCTCGGCCGGGGCACCGACGACCGTCAACAGGCTGGCCGAGACGATCGGCGGTCTTCTGGGCGGCGAGGTCGAGCGGCGGTACCTGCCGCCTCGTCCCGGGGACCTGCGGGACTCGTGGGCCGACGTGAGCGAGGCGCAGCGCGCGCTCGGGTACGCGCCGTCCGTGGCACTCGAGGACGGGTTGCGGCGAACGGCGGACTTCCTGCTCGGCGGAAAGGAGTGAGGTACAGGT
>JBOHBD010000430.1:0-2118 GCA_050698195.1 Gaiellaceae bacterium | reverse complement strand
GGATCTGCGTCGCCGACCAGATCGTGACGTCGCCGGTCGGGCCCGCCTGCGCGAGCACGCTACGAGGCTCGATCGCGTTCGGGATCAGCCTCGGCTGGTGGTAACGCCGCGTGACGACGACGTCGGCACCGTCGAGCGCTGCCTGGAAGTCGTCCGTCTCGAGCTTCCACACGTAGCACTCGTTCGTGCCCAGATCGGAGTGGACGAGCGGAGCCGCCTCCTCGAGCGCCTTCGCGACCGCAGCGACCGAGGGAAGCGGCTCGTACTCGACCTGGACGAGCTCGGCCGCGTCCTTGGCCAGAGCACGACTCTCCGCGACGAGGACGGCAACACCGTCCCCCTGGTAGCGGGCGACATCCGGTGTCAAGGGATAGTGCGGAGGGTTCTTCGTGTCCTCGGTTACCTGCCACGCCATCGGCAGCGGACCGGCCCACTCGTCCAGGAGCTCGACGCCGGAATACGCGGCCACGACTCCCTCGGCGGCACGCGCGGCATCGAGGTCGAGCGAGGTGATGCGCGCGTGCGGGTACGGGCTGCGGACGACCGCCATGTACACGGTCCCCGGCAGGGTGAGGTTCTCGACGAAGGTGCCGCGCCCGCGGAGGAGCGAGGCATCCTCCTTGCGCTTGACCGAGGTGCCGACGAACGTGCCGGTGGACTCGGCGACGGCCATCTACCTCACCCCCGCGGCCGAGGCGACGGCCTCGACGATGTTGTGGTACCCGGTGCAGCGGCAGAGGTTGCCTTCGAGACCCTCGCGGATGGCCGCCTCGTCGGTCGCCTCTCCGCTCTCGATCAGGCTCACGGCCGCGAGCACCATGCCGGGCGTGCAGTAGCCGCACTGCAGGGCGTGGTGGTCGTGGAACGCCTGCTGGACTGCGTGCAGCTCTCCGTTCGAGGCAAGACCTTCGATGGTCGTGATCTCGAAGCCGTCGGCCTGGACTCCGAGCATCGTGCAGGACTTGACCGACTCGCCGTCCACGAGCACGGTGCACGCCCCGCACGAGGAGGTGTCACAGCCGACGTTCGTGCCCGTGAGCCCGAGGCGCTCCCGGAGCACGTGCACGAGCAGCTCCCGGGGCTCCAGCTCGAGCTCGCGGCGCGTTCCGTTCACGGTCAGCGCTACGCGTCGCAAGGGATTCCCCTCCTTCCTCGCGAGTGGACACGTCGAGCGTACAACGCCGCCCGCCGCGTCGCCAACTGCTCAGCGGCGGCGCTTCAGCGCGCGCTCGATCTGCCGCTGCGCGTCGCGCTCGGCGATCACGCGGCGCTTGTCGTGCCGCTCGCGGCCGCGGGCGAGCGCCAGCTCGACCTTCACGCGGCCGTCCTTGAAGTACATCCGGGTCGGGACGAGCGTGAGCCCCTTCTCGCGCACCTTGCCGTAGAGCGAGTCGATCTCCGCCCGGTGCAGGAGGAGCTTCCGCTCGCGGTCGGGGACGTGGCCGAAGGTCCCCGCCTGTGGGTACTCGGAGATCGAGGCGCCGACGAGCCACGCCTCGCCCTCGCGGATGTCGGCGTACGCATGTCCGAGCTGGACCAGTCCTTCTCGCGCGGACTTGACCTCGGTGCCCGTGAGGACGACGCCCGCCTCGAGTCGCTCGAGGAACTCGTAGTCCCTTCGGGCGCGCCGGTTCTCGGCGATCAGCTTCAGACCGTCTGCCATTGGGTGAGTGTAGGGCGGCGGTGGACGGGGGCCGGCTGAAGCGAGCCGCCGTCAGGGAGTCCGATCGACCGCGTCCGCCAGGCGGCGCGCGAGCTCTCTCAGCATCTCGAGCGCCAGGGCGGGCTCCGACTCGATCAGTGCGAGCGCATCGTCGCGAGACAAGCCGAGGCAGCGCACCTCCGACTTCGCCCGCACGCGCGCGACGCGCTCGGCGTCGGGATTGAGCAGCGCGAGCTCGCCGAAGAAGTCGCCTTCGCCGAGGGCATACACCGACCCGCGTGCCTCGACCGTCACGTAGCCCTCGAGGATCACGAACATCCCGGACCCTGCGTCACCCGGAAGCGCGAGCACCTGCCCGGGCTCGCACGTGAGCTCGCCCGCGGACGATGCGATGCGCTCGAGCCCCGCGTCGCTGACGCCGGCGAACAGCGGGATCGCACGCAGTTGCTCCGAGG
>JBOHBD010000429.1:0-7551 GCA_050698195.1 Gaiellaceae bacterium | reverse complement strand
CGCTCGATCTGGCTGATGTACTCCTTCGAGAACCGGCCTTCCGCGAGCTCATTCTGTGTCATGCCCGCGGCCACGCGAAGGGAGCGCACGCGCTCTCCGAGGCGTGCGCCGGTGCCAGGCGTGGACGTCGTGGCGGTGTCGCTCATGCCCATCGGAGTGAACTCGGGATCCGGCCTCGCCGCGCTCCCCCTCCAGGGGGATGTCTGCTCGTCCGCCCGGGTCAACTAACCATACCGGAAATCACTTGACCGAGCTACTTGACTTTTCTGGACATGGCTCATATAGTCAGGCCCACACCGCACCGATCGGACGCCAGATCGGATGCGCGGGCGCCACCGCCGGATCCGCAGGCGAGCGCAGGAAGAGCGTGGCTGGGCCGCAGAGCCACGATTCTCCGGCTCGCCGCCCCGGGAAGGGGTTGCCTCGAACGGAGAACGCCCCCGGAGCCGCAGCCGGGGGCGTTTTCATATGGCGGGCGGAAACCGCCGGTTTCCCCCAGCCGACCCCTTTCCCTCGTGCTACGCACGGCTTCGGCCGCGCGAGGCAGGAGCACGACGGTCCCTCCGCCGAAGCGAAGCTCCAGCAGAGATCAGCTCGTGCCGGTCAGCCAGCGGTGGCGTTCCGCCTTGATCGCCTCGAAGTCCTCGCTTCGAAGTGGACCGCCGAGACGGTCGGCGACCGAGACCAGCAGGCTTCCGGCGACGAAGATCCACGCCTCCGCGTCCGGGTCGCGATCCGGGTGGATGACGCCCTCGGCCTGGATGCGACGGAGGACGTCGGCGAAGAAGTCGTGCACCTCACGCATGTGCCCACGGACGTGCCGGCGGATCTCGGCGTCCTCTCCCGCCTCGGTGATCGCCTGCATCCAGAGGCTGGGGAGCAACACCTTCACCTCGCGCATCGTCGCCGGCCCGATCGCGCGCCATCCCTCCTCGACCCCGAGCTCCTCGAACCCCGCCTCGATCCGCCGGCGGATCCGGCGCCAGGCCTCGTCGAGACACGCGAAGTAGAGATCGCGCTTCGACGCGAAATGCCGGTAGAGGATCGGTTCGGACACGCCCGCCTCACGCGCGATCTGCGCGGTGGTCGCGCCCGCGTAGCTCCCTTCGGAGAACACCCTGAGCGCGGCCTCGACGAGCGCGCGCCGGCGCTCGGCAGCGGGAAGCCTGGTGCCCGAGGACACCGTCAGGCGACCGGCTCCATCGCACTGCGCTCGGCTCGGCCTGCGCCCTCATGGGGACGCACGAGGACGTAGGCGACGACCGCGCCCACCGCGGCTATCGCGGCGGCGACGAGGAGCGCGCTCTGGAAGCCGTCCAGGAACGCCTCCGGGGTGCGCTCGCCGCCTGCCTCCTGCGCCACGATCGCGCCCATCAGCGCGATCCCGATCGAGCCGCCGACCTGGCGGGCGGCATTCAGCACCGCGGAGCCGACCCCGGCCTTGTCGACGGAGACGCTGCGCGTGGCGGCGGCGGCACTCGGCGTCATTGTGAGCGACATCCCGATGCCGCCGACGACGAACGCCGGAAGCAGCGACCAGTAGGACGCATCCAGGCCGAGCCGTGAGAAGTAGACGAGCTGCGCGGCGATCAGGACCATCCCCGCGGTCATCAGGCCTCGAGAGCCGATCCGGTCGCTCGTCTTCCCCGCGATCGGCGCGATCAGGATGATCAGGATCGTCATCGGCAGGAATGCGGCGCCGGCCTGGACCGCTGAGTACCCGAGGACGTTCTGCATGTACAGCGACAGGAAGAAGAAGATGCCGAACATCGCGAGCGCGACCAGCAGCACGACGAGGTTCGCCCCGGTGTACGTCCCGTTCCGGAACAGCTGGAGCGGGAGCATCGGCGCACGCTGGTGACGCTCGAGGAGGACGAAAGCGAGGAACGCCAAGCCGGCGAGCGCGAATCCGCCGAAGATCCGGGCCGAGCCCCAACCGTACGTGTTCGCTTCGATGAGCGCATACGTGAGCGCGAACAGGCCGATTCCGGACGTCGCGAGCCCGGGTATGTCGAGGCGCTCGTGCGTCTCGTCGCGGGACTCGTCTATGAAGAGGAAGCTCGCAGCGATCGCGACGATGCCGATCGGGACGTTGACGAAGAAGATCCAGCTCCAGTCGAGATGCTCGGTGATGAGCCCCCCGACGAGCGGGCCGATGGCAAGCGCGAGAGCCGAGACGCCGGCCCAGATGCCGATCGCGGTGCCGCGCTCCCGCGGCGGGAACGTGGCCGCGATGATCGAGAGCGTCGCCGGGTTCATGAGCGCCGCGCCGGCGCCCTGCAGGACGCGGGCCGCGATGAGCTCGTCGCCCGAGCCGGCGAGACCGCACCAGAGCGACGCCGTGGTGAAGACCGCGATGCCGATGACGAAGATCAGGCGCCGGCCGTACGCGTCCGCGACCTTTCCGCCGATGAGCATCAGCGCCGCGAACGTCAGCGCGTAGCCCGTGACGATCCACTGGAGCTCCGAGAGGTCGGTGCCGAGGTCCCGCTGGATCGAGGGGAGCGCGACGTTCACGACGGTGTTGTCGAGCATGATCATGAAGAGACCGAACGCGACGGCCGCCAACGTGAACCACTTCCGAGTCTCCTCTGCGAAGATCCGAGCTCTCATCAGGCTCCTTTGCCAGACGGCGTCCGCGCGGGCTCGAGCGTGGCACCGACAGACACATGACTAGTGGGCACTAACCTAGCAGGCACTAACTCCGGTACGCAACCCGACTTCTCGTGGGTCCCGGCGCCCGAGCAGCTCGAGGCGGCGAACGTCGTTCGGCTCGCGCGCCGTCTCGGCTGTGCCGACTACGCGGGCTTGCTTCGCGTGTCGATCGACGAGCCGGATCGCTTCTGGCGCACGGTACGGGAAGACCTCGGCATCCCGTTCTCCCGCGACTGGAGCGATGTGCGCGACGACTCCCGAGGGATCGAGTGGACGACGTGGTTCTCAGGCGCGCGCCTCAACCTCGCCGAGGCATGCGTGCACCGATGGGCCGCCGAGCGCCCCGACGAGGAGGCCGCGGTCTGGCAGCCGGAGGAGGGCGGCCGCGCGTCGCTGACCTGGAGCGCGTTCTCACGCGAGGTGACGCGGCTCGCGGAGGCGCTGGCCGCGCTCGGTGTCCGTGAGGGTGACGCCGTCGGCATGTACCTGCCGATGTCCCCGCAGGCGGCGATCGCCGCGCATGCGTGCGCCCACATCGGCGCGATTCACGTGCCGATCTTCTCGGGATTCGCCGCCCCTGCGATCGCTGCCCGTCTCGCCGACGCCGAGGCGAAGGCGCTCATCACGGCCGACGGCACTCTCCGGCGCGGCGCGACGGTGCCGATGAAGCAGATCGTGGACGAGGCTCTCCGGTCGACGCCCTCGGTGGAGAAGGTCGTCGTGTGGCGCCGGCTCGGAGTCGACACCGCGATGACGCCCGAGCGCGACCACGACTGGGACGAGATCGTCGCGGATGCACCCGGCGAGCTGCCGCCCCTCGAGGTCGAGAGCGAGGCGCCCTACCTTCTCGCCTACACCTCCGGCACCACGGGCCGCCCCAAGGGCGCCCTGCACGTCCAGGGCGGCTTCCTGCTATCGATCGCACGAGAAGCCGCATACCAGGCCGACCTGCGCGCGGGCGACCGCGTCCTCTTCGCAACCGACATGGGCTGGATCATGGGCCCGTGGACGGTCGTCGGAGCCGGCGCGGTCGGCGCCACGGTCGTCTACATGGAAGGCGCGCCGGACCGGCCGGCCGACCGCATCTGGAACCTCGTCGACTCGGAGCGCGTGACGATGCTTGGCGTCTCGCCGACGCTCGTACGTGCGCTGATCCCACACGGCGTGCCGACGACGGATCTCTCGTCGCTTCGTGCCGTCACGACCACGGGAGAGCCGTGGAACCGCGGGCCGTACGACTGGCTCGACGAGCACGTCTGCGGCGCAGGGCGGATCCCCATCGTGAACATCTCCGGCGGGACGGAGGTCGGCGCCTGCTTCCTCTCGGTGACCCTCATGGCCCCGACCAAGCCGTGCTCGCTCGGCTTCCCGGCGCTCGGGCAGGACCTCGACGTCTTCGACGAGGAGGGCCGCCCTCTGCGCGGTGAGGTCGGCGAGCTCGTCTGCAAGCGTCCCTGGCCGGGTATGACGCGCGGCATCTGGCGGGACCCGGAGCGTTACCTCGAGACGTACTGGCGGCGGTTCCCCGGCGTCTGGACGCACGGGGACTGGGCATCGGTCGACGAGGACGGCTACTGGTTCCTGCACGGCCGCTCCGACGACACGCTCAACATCGCCGGGAAGCGAATCGGCCCTGCCGAGCTCGAGTCGGCGGCGGTCAACCATCCGGCGGTTGCAGAGGCGGCCGCGATCGGGGTGCCCCATGACGTGAAGGGCGAGGTGCCCTGGGTCTTCTGCGTGCTCCGCCCGGGCGCGGAGGCCGACGTCAGCGACGTCGCGGGAGCCGTTGCGGCCGAGCTCGGGAAGGCGTTCACGCCGGATCGGGTCGTCTTCGTCTCGGCCCTGCCGAAGACGAGGAGCGCGAAGATCGTGCGCCGTGCCGTTCGGGCGAAGGCGCTGGGGCAGGATCCGGGTGACCTCTCGATGCTCGAGAACCCCGAGGCGCTGGAGGAGATCGCACGTGCCGTCTGACCGGCTCGAAGGCGTGGCGCTCGTCACGGGCGCGGGGCGGGGGATCGGCGCGTCGATCGCGCGTGAGCTCGCCGAGGCGGGGATGCGCGTCGCCGTGACCGCGCGCTCGGCCGACCAGGTGGAGGCGGTCGCGGGCGAGATCGGCGGCCTCTCGCTCGCCGGCGACGTCTCGCGCCAGGACGACGTCGCCGAGTGGATGCGCACCACCGAGGCCGAGCTCGGCCCGATCGACCTGCTCGTCGCGAACGCCGGGATCGGGAACCAGGACGGCGCGACGTGGGAGATGGAGGCCGACGACTGGTGGCGCGTGCTCGAGATCAACGTCCTCGGGGTGCACCTGAGCTGCCGCGCGGTGATTCCCGGCATGCTCGAGCGCGGTCGCGGCCGGATCGTCATCACCGGCAGCGGTGCCGCGTACCTGCCGGGACAGCGGCACACCGCGTATCCGGCGAGCAAGGCGGCCGTGTGCCGCTACGGCGAGACACTCGCCGGCGAGCTCGAGGGGCGGATCCCGGTGTTCTTCTTCAGTCCCGGACTCGTCCGCACCGAGATGACCGATCGCTTCGGCGACGACGCGCCGTGGACGCCGCCCGAGCTCGCGCCGCGGCTCGTGCGCGTGCTCGCCTCAGGCCGGGCAGACGCGCTGGCCGGCCGCTACCTTCACGCCGAGCACGACGACGTCGAGGACCTGATCCGCCGCGCGGACGAGATCTCCGCGAACGACCTGAACGCGATTCGCCTCCGGCGCTGAGCCCGGTCCTCGTTAACCGGGACCGAACGGCGCCGTCTCTACGATGCCGCGGTGCCGTTCTTCATCTGCCCCAACTGCCGGAAGAGGTCCGTCGATCTCGACGGCTACGAAGGGTTCTCGGCGCAGGCCGCCCAATGCGGGAGCTGCGGCTTCGGCTTCCTCTTCCAGCTCCTCGAGGACTACTACCCCGCTCCCGAGACCGGGTTCGTCGTCTGCGACCGCGAGGCGCGGGTGCTCGCGGCCGGCCGCGGCGTCTTCGAGCTGACCGGCTACCGGGACGCGGACCTCATCGGCCGGAACGTCGCGGACGCGCTCGCGCTCTCTGACACGTTGCCGATCGAGCTCGTGCGCGAGTGGGGCGTGCGCAGGCTTGGCCAGTCGCTCGAGATCCGCACCAGAGCCGGGCTGGAGAAGAGCGTCACGGCGGACTTCTTCCCCGCCTACGACGCCGACGGCGGGCTTCTCGTCGCGCTGACGCCGCGTTAGCGCGACCACCGAACCGGGGGGACGCCGAGTAACCGTCTGTTACTTGGGCTCCGACCGCGGCTCGATCCACACCTGCCGTGCCAGCGCGAGAACCTCGCCGTCCTCCGCGAAGAGCGCAGTGCCGGCGTGGAGCTTCCGGCCGTCCTCGCCGAGCGGCCAGGAGACAGCGGCGCAGCGCTCGCCCACGTCGGGGACGCGCAGGACGGCGGCGGCCATGCGGCCGAGAACGATCTCGCCTCTCCCCTGGGCCCCGACCGCGTAGGCGCCCGGACAGTCGATCGCGGCCCACACGAGCTCGCGAACGGACTCCCGGACGATCCACGGCGCAGCGTGAATCGGCTCCCGCCCGGCGACCGGGCCGGCGTGGATTGCGAGCCCGTCACCGTCGTCGCGGATCCCGCAGACGAAGCACTCCCGGAAGACCTCGCTCCCCAGCCGCACGTGGCGCGACGCCGCGTCCTCCGCTGCCGCGAGCGAGACGGGGTCTGGAGCATCGAGCTCGAGGGACACGGGATGGGCTTCGGCGACGAGCGCCTCCCCGTCGAGGAGGAGCGCCGACTCGCCGGCACGCCGAACCTCGAGCGGCCGGTCGAGGGGCGGGGGCAGGCGAAGCGTGGCCTCGACCTCGGGTGCGTCGACGTACGACGCCAAGCGCCCGCACGTGTAGCCGCCGTTCGCGGACGTGAGAGGACCACGGTAGCGCCGGTGAAGCACGATCTCCACGGCGGCAGACTCTAGACTTAGAGTAGGTTTGTGACTGTGAGGCGAAAACCTTGAGGCTCGCGCTCGCGCAGCTGAACGCCGTGGTCGGCGACCTCGCGGGGAACCGCGAGAAGATCCTCTCGTTCCTCTCGCACGCGCGGACGGCCCGCGCCGACCTCGTCGTCTTCCCCGAGCTCGCGATCACGGGCTACCCGCCGGAGGACCTCCTCCTCCGCCCCGGCTTCGTCCGCGCGGCGCACGCCGCGCTGGAAGAGGTGGCGACGGCCGCGACGGACGTGGTCGCCTTCGTGGGAGCGCCCTGGTTCGACCGGGATCTCGCGAACGCGTGCGCCGTGTGCGCCGATGGACACGTTCAAGCCGTCTACCGCAAGCACTTCCTCCCGAATTACGGCGTCTTCGACGAGCACCGCTACTTCGCCGAGGGGCGCGAGCTCGCACTCGTGCGGCTCGGGGACGTCTACGTCGGGCCGACGATCTGCGAGGACGTCTGGCAGCCGGGGCCGCCGGCGACCGACCTCGCGCTCGCAGGGGCGCAGCTTCTCGTGAACCTCTCCGCGTCCCCGTACCACGTGGGGAAGGCCGAGGAGCGCGAGGAGATGCTGGTCACTCGGGCACGCGACACGAGCTCCTACCTCGCCTTCTGCAACCTCGTCGGCGGCCAGGACGAGCTCGTCTTCGACGGCCATTCGGTCGTCCTCGACGATGCCGGCGAGGTCGTCGCGCGAGCGCCCGGCTTCGAGGAGCACCTCCTCGTGGTCGACGTCGAGCCGGACCTCGCCATCGGGCGACGGCTGCGCGATGTGCGTCGTCGCGAGCTCGACCGCTCCCGCGAGAGCACTCCTCCGGTCGACATCGTCGAGCTCGAGCCGCGGGCGGCCTCCGCAATGCCTGTTTCCCGGACGGTCGCACCGTTCGAGCCGGACGTCGAGCAGATGCGCCTCGCGCTCGTCCTGGGCCTCCGGGAC
>JBOHBD010000428.1:0-1801 GCA_050698195.1 Gaiellaceae bacterium | reverse complement strand
ACCCCCGCCGACGACGACGACGACCTTGTCGCGGAAGAAGGCGCCGTCGCACGTCGCGCAGTAGGAGACGCCGCGGCCCTGGAGCATCTGCTCCGAGGGCAGGCCGAGCTCGCGGGCATTGGCTCCGGTCGCGACGATCACGGCCTCGGCGCGATGCTCCGTGTCTCCGACGTAGAGCTTGAACGGTCGCTCCGAGAAATCGACGCGCGTGACGTCGTCGGTCGTGAACTCGGCGCCGAAGCGCTCGGCCTGGCGGCGGAAGTCCGACATCATCGCCGGCCCGAGGACGCCGTCCGCGTACCCGGGGTAGTTCTCGACGTCGCTCGTGATCATGAGCTGGCCGCCCCAGCTGAACCCCTCGATCACGAGCGGGTTCAGGTTCGCCCGGGCGGTGTAGAGGGCAGCCGTGTAGCCGGCGGGACCGCCGCCGACGATGATCACCTGACGAACGTCGTTCACAACTCTGCTCCCTCTCGTACGTTAGCCCCGCATCGCGGGGCATAGGCGTAAACGCTCGCAGGGAGGCGCGTGTTCCCGCCGCTCACGCCGCGTCGGCGCCCGCCGGAAGCGCCTCGACGGCGTTCTCCGCGGGATCAACCAGCTCCGCCGCGGCGAGCGGCCGCGTCTGGCGCTGGATCGGCTGGAGCTCGGGGTGCTCGATGCCGGTGATGCCGTGCCGTTCGAAGCGGCGGGCCTGGACGAGCACCTGGCGCTCGAGCGACCCCACCGTCTCGTTGTAGGCCTTCACCGCGCCGTCGAGCGACTTGCCCAGCCGGGCGACGTGCGACCCCATGGTCGCCAGGCGCTTGTAGAGCTCGCGCCCGAGTGCGCTCACCTCGCGCGCGCTCTCGGCGATCGTCTCCTGCTGCCAGCCGTAGTGGACGGCCCGAAGTAGGCCGATGAGGTTCGTCGGCGAGGCCGGAATCACGTTGTTCGAGATCGCCAGCTCGATCAGTGACCCGTCCTGCTCGAGCGCGGCACGCAGGAACGTCTCGTCCGGGAGGAACATGACGACGAACTCGGGCGTCGCGGGGAGCTGTCGCCAGTACGCCTTCTGACCGAGCCGCTGGATGTGGTCCCGCACGTGTCGCGCATGGTCCGCGAGCTTCGCGCGGCGTTCGTCCTCCGTCGCGTCCTCGCGGACCGCGTCGAGGTAGGCGACGAGCGGGACCTTCGAGTCGATCACGACCTGCTTCTCGCCCGGCAGTCGCACGATCACGTCCGGCCGGAGGACATTGCCGTCCTCCCCGGTGGTTGAGCGCTGCTCGTCGAAGTCGCAGTGCTCGACCATTCCCGCCATCTCGATGACCCGCTTGAGCTGGATCTCGCCCCAGCGTCCGCGAACGTGCGGTGCGCGGAGCGCCGTGACGAGGTTCCCCGTCTCCGTGCGCAGCCGGTCCTGGTCGCCGCGCAGCTGGCGGAGACCTTCGGTGAGCGCGCCGTACGCCTCCTGGCGGATGCGCTCCACGCCCTGGAGCTGCCGATCCATCTTCTCGAGCGAGTCCTTGAGGGGCCGGACGTAGCCGGACAGGCGCGAGTCGGCGAGCTCGAGGAAGCGCGCGGTGTTCGCGTCGAGGGCTTCGGCCGAGAGCGTCTTGACGGCGGCGGCGAGGCGCTCGTCGAGCACGCTTCGCTCGGCGGCAAGCTCCGCCCGAGCCTCGGCGAGCGCGCTCTGCAGCTCGTTCGCCTCGGCTGCCCGCCGACGCCGGTCCAGGAGGGCCGGCCGTACGGCGAGAAGGGCGGTCAGGGCGCCGACCGCGATCCCGAGAGCGAGGCCGAGGGCGAGAACGAGGGCCAGGAT
>JBOHBD010000427.1:0-2771 GCA_050698195.1 Gaiellaceae bacterium | reverse complement strand
ACCCGGAGGTCTTCGTCAACCACTACGGCTCGACCGAGATCTACACGTTCTCGGTGCACCGCGACCAGCGGGCGAAGCCCGGCTGTGCCGGCCGGCCCGCGCTGAACGCGCGCCTGCGGCTCGATCCCGAGGGCGAAGGTGAGATCCTCTGCCACATGGGCTCCGACGAGGCCTTCACCGGCTACTGGAACCGGCCCGACGCCGACGAGAAGGCGATCCGGGGCGGCTGGTACCACACGGGCGACATGGGGAGGATCGACGCCGACGGCGACCTCTGGGTCGTCGGCCGGGTCGACGACATGATCATCTCGGGAGGCGAGAACGTCCACCCGGTCGAGGTCGAGGACGTGCTCGCGCGGGCACCGGGCGTCCACGAGGTTGCCGTGATCGGTGCGCCCGACGAGCGCTGGGGGCAGCGCGTCGTGGCCTGCGTGGTCGCGGACGAGGACGTGTCGGCGGAGGCCCTCGACGCCTTCTGCCTCGCCTCGGAGACGCTCGCGCGCTTCAAGCGTCCACGCGAGTATCGGTTCGTGGACGAGCTGCCGAAGAGCGCGTCGGGCAAGCTCCTGCGCCGCCTCCTGCGCGAGCAGGCGGAGGAACGGGTGTGAGCGAGTACGACGGCTTTCGGGTCGAGCGAGACGACGACCGTGCGGTCGCGACGATCACGCTCGACGTCCCGGACAAGCTCAACCGTGTGTCCATGCTCGCCCGCGACCAGCTCCGGCGCACGTTCGAGGAGCTCGACGCCGAGGAGCGCGTCCGGCTCGTCGTGCTCGCTGGCGCCGGCGGCTCGTTCACGGCCGGCGGCGACATCGCCGGCTTCCTGGAGAAGTCTCCGTGGGACGTCTCGCGGCTCGCGGACAACGTCGCGGCCCCCGAGCGCTGCACGAAGCCCGTCGTCGCGAAGCTCCAGGGCTTCGTGCTCGGCGTCGGTCTCGAGCTTGCGCTGGCGTGCGACTTCCGGCTCGCCGCCGACGACGTGCAGCTCGGGTTCCCCGAGGTGACGATCGGGATGATCCCGGGGAGCGGGGGAACGCAGCGGCTCGCCCGCCTCATCGGCCTCGGCCGGGCGAAGGACGTGATCCTTCGGGGGCGGCGCATCGGCGCCGAGGAGGCGCTCGCGCTCGGGCTCGTCACCGAGGTCGTTCCCACGGGCGAGCTCGACGGCGCGGTCGAACGGCTCGTGGAGGAGCTCTCGCGCCACTCGCCGCTCGCCCTCGCGATGGCCAAGCGGGTTCTGAATCACGCGTACTCGGGCCCACTGCCGCTCGGGCTCGAGCTCGAGGGGCTCGCGTACGGCCTGCTCCAGCAGTCGCACGACTTCCGCGAGGGCGTCGAGGCGTTCGGGGAGAAGCGAGAGCCGGAGTTCCGCGGCGACTAGCCGCGCTCCCAGGCGAGGCCGGCGGCGAGCACGGTCTCGTCACGGGGCGCGATCAGCTGCATGTTCCCGATCGCGAGGCCGGCCCACCCGGTTAGGTTCACCCAGCGCAGGAAGGACGTGAGTGGGAGCCGGACCTCCAGCTCGTCCGCGTCCTCCGGCGGCAGCTCGACCGCGTAGCAGGGGCTGACGTAGAGATCGACCTCGGGCTCGTAGCGCCGCCACTCCTCGAGTGCGCGGTATGCGGCCTCGATCTCGTCCGGCGTCGCCCGCTGCGCCGCCTCGAGCTTGATGCGCACGACCTCGCTGTACTCGTCCGCCCGGCTGGGGAACGTGGACGCGTGCGACCGCAGCGCCTCGTGCTGGAACTGCGGCCACGTGTTCGCCGACGGCTCCGGCACCCGCGCCTCGACCACCCGTGCGCCGAGCCGCTCGAGCTCCGGGACCCACGCCTCGGCGAGGTCGCTCGTCTCGGTCGTGCGCCCGTCGCCGATCCCGGGAGGCTGGCGGAGGAGCCCGACGGTCGAGCCGGCGAGGCGAGGCTCCGGCACCGGCTGCTCGGCCAGCACCGACCACATGAGCGCGACGGCCTCGACGCTCCGCGCCATCGGGCCGGCGGTGTCGAGGGTCGGGCAGAGTGGGTAGGCGCCCTCCATCGGGATCAAGCCCCACTGCGACTTGAGCCCGACCGTCTCGCAGGCCGCCGAGGGAAGCCGGATCGAGCAGCCCGTGTCGGAGCCCAGCGCGAGCTCGCAAAGACCCGCCGCGAGCGCCGCCGCCGAGCCGCTCGAGGAGCCTCCGGTCGTCCTCCCGGGGCGCGCGGGGTTGTGGCACGTCCCGAACCACGGGTTCGCTCCGAGAACACTCCATGCGAACTCCGGGAGATGCGTCTTCCCGACGAGCACGGCACCGGCGTCGAGCAGTCGCCGTACGGCGAGCGCCGTTCGCTCCGGCACGTGCTCGCCGTAGATCTGCGAGCCGTACGTCGTACGGACGCCTGCGATGTCGAAGAGATCCTTGACGGCGAGGGCGCGTCCGGAGAGAGGACCGGGCGGCGCCTCGCCCGGCTCGACCCGGGTGATGAACGCATTCCAGCGGTCGCCGCTCACGAGGGAACGAGCGCCACTGCCTCGACCTCGATCTTCGCGCCGGGCACCGCGAGCCGTGGAACCTCGACGAGGGTGCTCGCAGGGCGCGCCGCGCCGAACACCTCCTGCCGCACCGGGTTGATCCTCGGGCGATCGTGGACGTCGGTCACGAAGATCGTGACCTTGAGCACGTCCGCGAACCCGGACCCGGCCGCCTCGAGCACCGCGCGCATGTTCTCGAAGACCTGCCGCGCCTGTGCCACGACGTCGTCCGCGCCGACGAGTTTCCCCTCCCCGTCGACGGC
>JBOHBD010000426.1:0-3586 GCA_050698195.1 Gaiellaceae bacterium | reverse complement strand
CGGCAAGGTCGACGCAGCCGTCCTCTCCGCGATCGTCGCCGGCGCGTGTGTCGGTTTCCTGCGGCACAACTTCTTCCCCGCGCGGATCTTCATGGGCGACTCGGGCGCGCTGTGCCTCGGGTTCATCCTCGCGGCGGTCTCGATCCAGGGGCTGCTGAAGACGGCGTCGACCGTCGTCCTCCTGCTCCCGCTGCTCGTGCTCGCCGTGCCGATCATCGACACGTCGTTCGTCGTCGCCCGCCGCCTCAAGCACTCGCGCCCGATCTACGCGGCCGACCGCAGCCACCTCCACCACCGCTTCCTCAACATCGGGTTCTCGCAGCGGCGCGCCGCCGTGACGATGTGGCTCTGGTGTGCGAGCCTCGCCGGCGCCGCGCTCGCCACCCGCTTCGTCCCGTTCCGGGAGGGCGGCGACTGGCACCTGTGGGAGACGCTGGCCGTGGTCGGTATCGCGCTCTCCGCGCTCGCGTTCTCCGTCTACGTCGTCTACCTGCTCGAGATCGTCAAGCTCGCGAACCCGCGCATCCGCCGGCGCGAGCGCGAGCAGGCGGAAGCGGTCGAGTCGGAAGCCCCTAAGCGCGTGACGGCATAGGAGGGCTTGGCGAAACAGGCTCCATGCCGCCGGGGGAGCGCTGGATCGCCGCCAGGCGGCGTCCTCGGTCGCGCCCATACCTCAGGTATGGGCGCTCCCTGCGCCCTTGCCTCGCGCCGACCAGCGGCACCCCTGCGGCGAGGCCCGTTCCGCCGAGCCCTCCTAGCGCTCCTCGAGCGCCAGACCATGCCAAGTAACAAGTTGCAACTTGGCTCCATCGCGTGCTCACTCGGCCTCGAGGACCTCGTAGAGAGCATCGACCGGCTTCTGGTAGAGCGCTACGGCGAGCAGGTCTCGCGTGCCTTGCGCCTCTGCTCGCGTCGTTCCCGAGCGAGATGGACGTGCTGCCGGCAACGCTCGTAACTCGGCCTCGGAACGCCGAGCTCTGCGGCGACGTCTCGGCTTCTGCGATACGTCTCGGCGATCGGCTCCGAACGATCGTCCATGCGCTCGATGACATCGAGGAGGCGCTGATCGAGACGGGGCGCGATCGAGAACACCCCGCCAGGGTGCCCCGCGGCCGCTCACGAACGCGTGCGGGAACTGCAACGAAACACGCCCAAGTAACAAGTTGTTACATGGTGTCTTCTAGCGTGGCCTTGCGGTGCGTTCGACGAAGTCCACGAGCGCGGCGTTGAACTCGGGGTGACGCTGGGCGCTGTGACCGTATCCGGGGAGGACGATGCGTTCGGCTTCGAGATCGCGCTCGAGCGCGTCGCAGATCGCGTCGAATCCCGGGTGGTGCGCGCCCGACACGACGAGCGTCGGAAAGGGCGCCGCCCGGAGCTCGCCGACCGGGATGTCGGCCTCCCACGGCCCGCGCTCGACGATCAGCGTGCGGGCGCCCTGCTCGAGATCGGGCGGTAGCGGGGACGGAGGGTCCCACGACGAGCCGATAGCCCGGAGGAACCCGCGCAGGAACGCCTCGGGATCGTCGGTCGGGCCGTGCTCCCACCAGGCGCGGGCGTCGGCCGCGAAGCGGTCGGCTCTTGGATCGCCGGCCGCCACGCGGGTTGCCGGAGGCTCGATGACCGTCAGCGAACGGACGGCCTCCGGGCGTCGCGCGGCGGCAAAGAGCGAGATCACGCCGCCGTAGGAGTGCCCGACGAGGTGTGACCCGGATCCGAGCTCAGGGATCACGAGATCCGCGTGCTCCTCGAAATCCACTCGTTCGACGAGAGGATTCGGCGGGAAGCCAGGCCGGTCGAGGACGACGAGGTCGAAGCGGTCGGCGAGCGAGAGCTGTCCCTGCCATGTGGCGGCGCCGTTTCCGACGCTACCGTGGACCAGCACCAGACGGTCCATCCGTGCCGTTCTAACCCTGTAACGAACTCAGCTCTTTTCCGCTTTTCGAAAGCAAATCGACTGTTACAAACAGGGTGGTATGCTCCGCACAGGATGACGCCCCCCGCGGCTTCTTCGCCCCCCTCGCTCGCCACCGCCTCGGGCCTCCTGCTCGGGACGACGGCGGCCGCCATGGGACTCGGCGCGCTGCTCGGCTGGGCGCTCGGGTCGTGGGCGCTCGGCCTTCTCGTCGGCATGCTGCTCGGCATACCCGCGGCCATCGCGGCCGTGTACCTCGTGTACTCGCGGAGGCCGACCGGATGAGCGCCGGGATCCTCATGACGCCGCGGCCCGTGCCGAGTCGGCTTCTTCCGGCGCTCGCAGGAACAGCCGTCATCGTGCTGGCCCTGCCGCTCTTCGCGATCGCGGGCTGGCCGCTCGAGGGATGGGCTTTCGCCGCCGTCCTCTGGGTTGGGGCTCAGGCGCTCGCGGCGCTACTGACGCGTCTCCCGCTGGGCGCGAGTAACCTCGCCGCGGTCGGAATGAGGGGAGTCGGCACAAGCTTCCGAGCGTTCGCGGTCGGTGTCCCGCTGGTCGTGCTGACGCTCACGAACGAGTCGGTCGGAGCAGCGGCGCTCGCCGTGTACGTCCTCGCGTTCACCCTCGAGCTCGTCCTCTCGCTCGTCACCTACTTCGGCGGAGAAGCGAGAGCATGACCAGGCTCCTAGCTCTCGCCACGATGCTGTTCCTCGCGCTGCCGTCGGTCGCGCTTGCGCAGGAGCCCGTAGAGGAGGAGGAGTTCGACCCGTCCGGCGAGTGGAAGCTCCACAGCTGGATCGACCTGCCGCTCGGCCTCGACATCAACAAGGCCGTCGCATACCTGTTGCTCGGATCGGCTCTCACGATCCTCCTCGGAATCGTGATGATGCGTGTTCCTGTGGGACGCGGGCCCAACCGCCGGCAGGCGATCGGCGAGCTGCTTTACGAGATCGCGCAGGTCCAGGTCGCCGAGCAGGGGCTCCCGACGAAGGCGATCGGGCGCTGGTTCCCGTACTGCGCCACGCTGATGCTGTTCATCTGGGTGGTCAACATGATCGGGTTCATCCCGCTCCCGCTCTCGGACGAGAAGTGGCACGGGGTGCCGACGCTCGGAATCTTCGCGGCCACCTCGACGCTCTCGGTGACGCTCGCCCTCGCCCTCATGACCTTCGTCTTCACCCACGTCGAGGGCATCCGGGAGAACGGTCCCGCGAAGTACTTCAAGAGCTGGATCCCGGACGTGCCGAAGCCGATGCTGCCGCTGATCGTGCCGCTCGAGATCCTGGGCCAGTTCATGCGGCTGATCAGCCTCTCCGTCCGTCTCTACGCCAACATGCTCGCCGGGCACATGTTGATCCTGACCTTCGTCGGGCTGATCTTCATCTTGGGGAACGTCGGTCTCGCGTTGATCTCGGTGCCCGCCGCGACGCTCATGTATCTGTTCGAGGTCGTCATCGTGGTCTCGATCCAGGCCTATATCTTCGCCGCACTCTCCGCCATCTACATCGGCTCGGCCATCGAGCCAGAGCATTAAGGAGGAACCGTCGTCATGCTCTCCTCGTTCCTGATCCTCGCCGAGACCACCGGCGACGTCGCGGATGCCGGGAAGGCGATCGCGCTCGCGCTCGGCATCGGGCTGGGCTCGGTCGGCGCCGGCATCGGCATCGGCAC
>JBOHBD010000425.1:0-5056 GCA_050698195.1 Gaiellaceae bacterium | reverse complement strand
CTCATGCTCGCGCTCTACCGCTCCGGTCGACAGGCCGAGGCAATCAAGGCCTACCGGTCGGCGCGTAGCCGGCTCGTCGACGAGCTCGGGATGGAGCCCGTGCCCGAGCTGCGGGAGCTGGAGCGAGCGATCTTGCGCCACGACGACGCGCTACGCCTGCCGTCGGCTGGCCCGCCCGCGCCGCGGCGCGCTCCGGTCGCGTTCGTGGCCCTCGACGTCGCTCGCGGTGCAGATCTCGAAGTGCAGCGCTCGGCTCGCGAGCGCGCGGTCGAGGCCTGCCGACCGCTGACCGCTCGGTACGGCGCTTCGCTCCTGGGCGCCTCCGGATCCGTGCTCCTCGCGTTCGGGGCTCCCGCAGTGCACGAGGACGACGGCCTGCGCGCGGTCAGGGCGGCCTTCGAGCTCCGTGACGCACTCCCCGACCTCGAGCCGCGGCTCGGAGTCGAGGCGGGAGAAGTCCTGCTCGTGCCGGGCCAGGAGCTCGACGTGGTCGGCGAAGCCCCGCAGCGTGCGAGCGCGCTCGCCCGCCGGGCTGGGCCCGGCGAGATCCTGCTCGGCCGCGACGAGATCCGGCTCGTGGCGGGGACCGCCGTCGTTGAGCCTGCCGGTGCCGATGCATGGCGTGTTCTGCAGCTCGCGGAGCCGTCTCTCATCCTTCCCGTGCCCCTCGACACGCCGTTCGTAGGCCGGGGCGGAGAACTCGCACGGCTCCGACGGCTCTTCGACCGCGTCGCTCGGGAGACGTCAGCACTGCTCGCCACCGTCGTCGGCGAGGCCGGGGTCGGGAAGACTCGTCTCGCCATCGAGTTCGTGGGCGGGCTCTCCGGCGAAGCCCACGTCCTCTCGGGCCGCGGTGTGGCATACGGCGAGGCAACCGCGTTCAGACCGCTGCGGGAGCTGATCGAGTCGTCGCCCGCGGGTGATGCGTCGCGCGCCGCGATCGCAGCCGCGCTCGACGGCGACCGCGACGACGACATCGTCGCGGATCGCCTGGCGTCGGCCGTCGGCGAGGGCGGCCCTCCGCCCGCGCCCGAGGAGCTGGCAGCGTCGGTTCGTCGTTTCCTGAGCGTGTTGGCACGTGAGCGGCCGCTCGTCCTCGTCCTCGAGGATCTGCACGCCGCAGATAGGCGGTTCCTCGAGCTCCTCGACGATCTCGTGCGGCGCAGCCGCTTTCGGGTCCTCGTCGTGTGCCTCGCTCGGCCGGAGCTGTTGGAGCTCTGGCCCGGGTGGAGCCGTCTCGGGGAGACGATCGAACTCTCAGCGCTCGACGCTGCCGACTCGGAGACGCTCATCAGCGCTCTGGCCGGCGACCTTCATGCTGCCGTCCGAACGAGAGTCCTCGAGGCGGCCGAGGGGAACCCCTTCTTCTTGGAGCAGATGGTCGCCGACCTGCGCGAGACCGCTCGCGAGCCGGGCCCCTCGCTGCCGCCAACCATCCGTGCCCTACTTGCGGCCCGGCTCGACAGGCTCGGCCCAGGCGAGCGCGCCGTCCTCGAGCGGGCCGCGATCATCGGTCGCGACTTCCCGTCGGCGGGACTCGCCGACCTGCTTCCGGAGGCGGCCCGGTCGACCCTCGAACGCCACCTGCACGCCCTGGTCCGGCGCGGCTTCCTGGTTGTACGTCCCGGGACCGGCGAGCGGGACGGCTCGTACCGCTTTCGCCACCCCTTGATCCAGGAGGCTGCATACCGCTCGATGACCAAGGCGCTGCGCGCTGAGCTCCACGAGCGTTTCGCGGACTGGCTCGACCTGGTACGCGGCCCCCGCAGCGTCGACGACGGGCTCGTCGCCTACCACCTCGAGCGTGCGGTTGCGTATCGCCGAGAGCTCGACGCGGATGAGGCGGAGACTGCCGCGCTCGCACGGCGTGCCGGGGCTCTGCTCGCGGCAGCTGGGCTGCATGCCGCTGCGGCGTCGGACGTGCGATCGGCCGCGTCCATGCTCGGGCGCGCCTCGTCACTGCTCCCACGACACGACGAACAGCGGATGCGCGTGCTCCCGGAGCTCGCGAGCGCGATGTTTTTCTCGGGCGACCTTCGTGGGGCGGAGCGGGCGGCCTCCGACGCGCTGGAGTCTGCGGCGAGGGCGGCCGACCCCGCCCTCGAAACGCAGGCTCGACTTGCTCGGGCCGGCGTGCAGCTCTTATCCGATCCGCAGGCGTCCGGATCGGGGGTGCAGCGTGAGCTCGAGAGGCTCCGCGACCTCGCCGACGCGCTGGAGGATGAGCGTGGCGTTGCTCGTGCTCTCTACTTCCTGGCGCACGTGCACTGGCGTTCCGGGCGGATCGAACTCGCCCGGGTTGTGATCGAGCGGCAGATCGCGACGGCCCGGCGCGCTCGTGACGGTCACCTGGCGGCGGCGGGACTCTCACTGCTCACCTCGGCGTTTGCGTGGGGACCCACTCCCGTGGCCGAGGCGATACGGCGGTGTCGCGAGATCCACGAGAGCGCGGGTGGAAATGCACACGTCGAGGCCACCTCGCTCCAGAACCTCGCCGTCCTCGCCGCCATGCTCGGGCGCTTCGACGAGGCGCGCGCAGCGGTGGAGCGCGCGTGGGACACTCGCGACAGGCTGGGCCAGCGCCTCGTCAGCAGCGCAGCGCGCTCGTACTACGTCGAACGGCTCGCCGGCTCCGCGCCGGCGGCCGCGGAGGGCGTCGCCAGGGCGTACGCCGAAGCCGAGGAGCTCGGATCGACGTACCACGCTGCCCAGGCTGCGGGTGATCTGGCGCAAATCGAGCTCGAGCGGGGTGACCTGCCGGCTTCCGAGCGCCTCGTCGTCAGGGCCGAGGAGCTCGTCCACCGCAACGACCTGCTCTGCCAGGTCACGCTCTGTCTCGTCAGAGGTCGTCTCGCACTTGCTCGGGAGGACACCCTCGCGGCCCGGAGGGAGGGCGCCGAGGCCGTGCGACGGGCGGCGCGGACTGATCTGCTCGTCCTTCACGGGGACGCCCAGCTGGAGCTCGCGCGTGCCCTTCGGCGCGCGGGGAGGCGGGAGGCAGCCGTCGCCGCGACCCGAGGCGCTCGGGACCTTTACGAGCGGAAGGGCAACACCGTTTCAGCGGGCACCGCCGCAGCATTCCTCGCCGAGCTCAGCGTCCGAGGAGCTGGGATCCTGCCGGACTCGCGTCGGCCGGCCAGGCCCGGAGGTTGAGTGCGAACAGATCGTCGATCGACGCCGCGTAGGCCAGCGCCTCGGCATGCGTTGCCGCCGTCTCGATTCGCCGCAGCGGTTCTGCCAGCAGCGAGCCGACGACGCGCGAAACGACCATCTCGACCAACCGCAGCTCGCTCGCGGTCAACCCGCGGAGCCTCCGCTCAGCTCGGGCGATCTCGCGCTCGGAGATTGCACGCGCCCGCTCGCACAGGGCGCCCGCGACCCAGTCCGTCACGTCGTCGCCCGTCGAAGGAACCGTCTTTCTCGTCTCGCTGATCCGGCGACATTGTCGAAGCTTCCTGACCGGGCGCTGACAGAGAGCGGCGGCTGCGGCGGGATGCTGCCCCGCTGAACGCGATGCTCGACTTCGACGTCCGCTCGGTAGCCGCCGGCTGAGCCGAGCCCTGAGGTGGCCGACCCCGCGAAACGACTAGCGAAACGAAGCAAAGACGGAGCGGCTACTTCGAAAGGCGTCCCGGCCAAAGTAGACAAGGACGGCCAACACGACAATGACGCTCTCTGGAGCAGAAGCGGAGAGATTGCTCCAGCTCGTCGGG
Source organism: Gaiellaceae bacterium (assembly GCA_050698195.1). Lineage (GTDB taxonomy): Bacteria > Actinomycetota > Thermoleophilia > Gaiellales > Gaiellaceae > GMQP-bins7. Next base: position 1,343 of record JBOHBD010000425.1, on the reverse strand, counting down.
CGACTCTCTCTGCGCCAGCTGGATTCTCGGCTACTCCTCGATCTGGTCCGCGATCGTGAATGCGACCTGGTTCTGCTCGACGCTGGCGTCGAGCACCTTGTCGTCCAGGAGCGAGGCCGCCTCCGGTTCGAGGAAGACACGGGTTCCCTGCTCTTCGATCACCTCGTCGTCCTCGGCTGGCAGTGCAGCGACGCTGAGCTCGAGGTTCGTCTGCATCCCCGTTTGCTCGGCGACCAGCCGCAGACCGCCCGTCTCCGAGAGCTGCTCCGAGGACGAGACGATGTGCTTCACCAGCTGTTGCCCGCCCAGGTGCGACGCGGGCCACACACCTGCCACACAATCTGCCGGGTGCTAGCCGGTCGTATCCGGTCATAGCCGGTTCGCTCGGCGATGAAATGCCTGCTCTAGCCGGTAATTCCGGGTCCTGGCCGGCCGTAGCCGGTTGCGCCGTACCGGCCTGTCACGCCGGAGGTCGCGGGTTCGAGTCCCGTCGCTCCCGTCTTCGAAGTCCCTGGAAACAGGCACTTTGCGTTTGCCGACTAGACGCAGGATACACAAACCGGGCAGCAAACGACCGAAGCGGCCGGTCATCCGGTCAGCACCCAGTAGGGTTCGCCCTACGGTCCCTTCGGCAGCGTGGGCGACCAGGCGAAGGGCATCCACATCCTCACGCCATTGCGCGCTAGGATGCGCTACCCGCTGCCGTCGGCGTTCATTGCGTGGAGCGCAACGTCCTCCCCGATGAAGGCGTTGCCGCTCACGAAGGCGATCCAACGCCCGTCGGGCGACCAAGCGGGGTCCGATCCATGTTGTGTGAGCCTCCGCTGCTCGCTGCCATCGGCGTTCATGACGAAGATCCCGTCGGGAGGGGCTGACAGCTTCCCGTCGGCGAAGGCGATCTGTTGCCCGTCAGGCGACCAGGTCGGAAACCAGGCCGAGCGAGCCGGTGTCAGACTCCGTTGGCCGCTGCCGTCGGCCTTCATCATGTAGATCTCCCGGCGTCCGTCCCAGTCCCGCGTGAAGACAATCTGCCGCCCGTCGGGCGACCAGAGCGGACCTCCGTCACGGGCCGGGTTGCGTGTCAGCCTCCGTTGACCGCTGCCGTCGGCGTTCATGATCCAGATCTCCTCCGCCCATCTATGGGGTCCTTCTGGACGACAGAACAGCATCTTCCGCCCGTCCGGCGACCAGGCCACCGAGGAGTGGATGTCGCCGTTGCGCGTCAACCTCCGCTTCCCGCTTCCGTCCGCGTTCATGACGTAGATCTGGAAGTGGTCTTTGGGTTCCTGTCTCGTGAACGCGATCTTCCGCCCGTCGGGCGACCAGGCCGGATTGCCGTCCAC
>JBOHBD010000424.1:0-9899 GCA_050698195.1 Gaiellaceae bacterium | reverse complement strand
GGTGGCTTGTGACGACGCGTGACGAAGACATCCTCGATTTCGACTTCTTCGGGGAGGAAGAGCCGCCGTCGTGGGAGGAGCCGACCGAGCGCCGCCCCGGCCCGCCCCGCGGCCGGCCCCCGCGCGGCCGCCGTCCGCGCTTCCGTGCTCCGGGAAGCCTGACCCCGCTTCTCCGGCTCGTCGCGCTGATCGCGCTCGCGATCCTCGTCGTCGTGCTTCTCATCGTCTGGGTCGAGGGCTGCGCGACCGACCGCAAGCGGGAGCGCTACCAGGACTACATGACCGAGGTCGGCGCGATCGGGAACGCCTCCGCCCGGCTCGGCCAGAGGGTGAGCGCGCTCCTCACGACCCCCGGGCTCCGGCTCGAGAACCTCGACGCGCAGCTCGGAGGCTTCGTCCAGACGTCCGAGGCCCAGGTGCAGCGGGCGGAGGACCTCGGGTCGCCCGGACCGCTCCACGTCGCCCACGAGGGCGCGGCCGAAGCGCTCCGCTTCCGGGTGAACGGGCTCCGAGGGCTCCAGACGGCGTTCCGCGAGACCGCCGACGCATCGGATGCCACCGTCGCCGGCCAGCAGCTCGCGGCGCAGACCCAGCGCCTCCTCGCGAGCGACGTCGTGTGGAGCGACGCGTTCAAGGCGCGGGCCGAGAGCGTCCTCGAGTCGGAGGAGGTCGAAGGCCTCGAAGTTCCCTCCTCCGAGTTCGTCACCGCCGACACCGAGGACGACATCACGAGCCCGGCGGGGCTCGCGGCGATCTGGCAGCGGATCCAGGGCGCCTCGACCGGCGGGACGCCGAGCGGCCTGCACGGGAGCGGGATCTCCTACGTGAAGGCCGTTCCCAGCGACCAACTCCTGTCGACCGAGACGACCGCGACGATCCTGGCCGTCGACGCGCTCGCGTTCGAGATCGGGGTCGAGAACACGGGCGACAGTCAAGAGGTGCGGGTCCGGGTCACCCTCACCATTCCGGCGCAGCCTGAGCCGATCGTCAAGAGGGCGTCGATTCCCATCATCGACCCGGGCGAGATCAAGGTCGTGACGCTCCGAGTCGGCACGCTGGTTCCCTTCGGGGAGGAGATCTCCGTGAAGGTGGACGTCGATCCCGTGCAGGGCGAGACGAACACGGCCAACAACACGGCCGAGTACCCGGTCATCTTCTCGCTGGCGTGACCGCCTCGCTCGCGGTTGCGGTGGCGGCTTGCGCGGCGGCTGCGATCGCGCTGGCCCTCGCTCTCCTTCTCTGGCGGCGTCTTGCACGCCTCCAGGCGGGGCAGACCGTCGTCCTCGGGGGCGGGCGAGGGGACCTCCTCGACTTCGCGGTGTCGCTCCAGGCCCGCATCGACGACCTCCATCGCGCCGTCGACGAGGTCGCAACCGGCCTCTCGCGGGTCGACCGCCGCGTCGACGGCGCGGTCACGAATACGGCAGTCGTGCGCTACGACGCGTACGAGGGAACGGGCGGACAGCAGTCTGCGTCCATGGCGCTTCTCGACGCGACCCGCACGGGGACGGTGGTGACAGCGATCCAGGGTCGCGACTACGCCAGGATCTACGTCAAGGATCTCGACCGCGGACGCTCGTCCGTCGCGCTCTCGCCCGAGGAGCAGGAGGCCGTCGAGCGCGCGATGAGCAGGTAAGACGTGGGGGGGAAACGATGTTCCCCCCACGAGCCCCCTTCCTCCTCGGAGCGCACGGCTCGCTCGCGGCCGGGCCTCCCGGCCGGCAGAGCCGGCCTCCGGCCTCACGACGCCCCGCGTGCACGGGCGCTGAATCGGCGCCACTCCCGGGGAAGGCGTCGCGAGTATCGTCGGGCCGCGTCTAGGCGGCTGCGGCGGCTTCGAGGCCGGGGAGGTACGTGCGCCAGACGTCGGGGATGTGCTCGGCCGTCAGGCGGATGAAGAGCACTGGCGTTGGTGGGCGGGGGGTCGTTCGGAGGGACATGCTCGTCTCCTCGAGAAGCCGGTCCCCTTTCCGGTGGTTGCAGGGTGCGCACGAGGTGACGACGTTCTCCCACACCGAGGTACCCCCGCGCGATCGAGGCACGACGTGGTCGAGCGTCAGGCGGTTGCTGCCCGAGCCGCAGTAGGCGCACTGCCAGCCGTCGCGGGCGAAGAGGACCCGGCGCGAGATGCGCCGGGTCACGCCGCGCGGGACGCGGACGTAGGTCTTCAGGCGGATGACATTCGGCCTCGCGAAGCTCGTCGTTGCCGACCGCAGGGGCTTGTCGTGGCTCTCGAGGACCTCGGCCTTGCCCTTCCAGACGAGCACGTGCGCACGGCGAAGCGAGCAGACGTTCAACGGCTCGTAGCTTGCATTCAGGACGAGTACCCGCTCCACCGCGGGCGCAGCGTAGCAGTCCGATTCCGCTGCATCTGGCGCATCTTCGACGGCGTCTGGAGCATAACTAGCACATTTTCTGCATAATACGCTTCCATGGCTACCGCAGCCGTCGTCGGTGCATCGGGGTACGTGGGGCAGGAGACTCTCGACCGCGTCTTGACCCACCCCGGCCTCGAGCTGTACGCGCTCGGTTCGGACACGCTCGCGGGACAGCCGGCCGATGCCCTCGACCCGCGTCTCGGACGCAACGGCTCGAGCCGGATCCCGCGCTTCATCACGAACGAGGCGGCCATCTCGTGCGGCGCGGACGTCGTCTTCCTCTGCCTCTCGCACGAGAAGGCCGCTGCGGTCGAGCCGACGTCTCGCGGCGTCGTCGTCGATCTCTCCGGCGGGCACCGCTTCGTCGATCCGTGCGTCTACGAGGAGTGGTACGGCTTCGAGCACCCGGCTCCCGCCTCGCTCTCATCCTGGTCGTACGGCCTGCCCGAGGTGAGCCCGCCCGCCGGCCGGCTCGTGGCGAATCCAGGCTGCTACGCGACCGCGGCGCTGCTGGCTCTCGCGCCGATTCGGGAGGAGATCGAGCACGACGGGATCGTCGTCGACGCGAAGTCCGGCCTGACCGGTGCCGGCCGATCGCTCAAGCCGAGCTCGCACGCGGGCGTCGTGCTCGAGAACGTCTCGCCGTACCGCGTCGGCGAGCATCGGCATGCCCCCGAGATCGCGTCGCTCCTCGGGTTCCCGGTCGCCTTCGTTCCCCACCTCCTCCCCATCCGTCGAGGGCTGATCGCGACCTGCTACGTGCGCTCCACCGGGGCGGACCTGCGCGACGTGCTCGCGGAGCACTACGCGTCGAGCCACGTGGTCTCCGTCCTGCCCGGGGGAGTCGTTCCCGAGCTCGGGCGGGTGCAGCAGACGGACAGCGCGGAGCTCGGCGTCTTCGAGGACCGGCTCACGGGCGGCACGGTCGTCGTCTGCGCCCTCGACAACCTCGGCAAGGGCGCCGCGGGCCAGGCCGTGCAGAACGTCAACCTCCTCTTCGGGCTCGACGAGACGACCGGGCTGCGGCTCTCGGGGGTGCTCGTCTGATGTCGGTCACGGCCGCGAAAGGGTTCGTCGCGAGCGGCGTCTCCGCCGGAATCCGGCGCTCTGCGCCCGACCTCGCGCTCGTCCGATCCGTCGTCCCCGCGGTCGGAGGAGCGGTCTGGACGACGAACCGCGTGCAGGCGGCTCCGGTCGAGGTCTCACGCCGCCATCTCGAGGCGGCGGAGCCACAGGCGGTCGTCGTCAACTCGGGAGTCGCGAACGCGGCCACCGGGGCCACGGGGTTCGCCGACGCCCAGCGGACCGCCGCGGAGGCGGCGGGGCGGCTCGGGCTTCGAACGGAAGAGGTCGTCGTTCTCTCCACCGGCGTCATCGGCCTTCCGCTGCCGATGGAGAAGGTTCTCGCCGGCCTGCACCATGCCGTTGACCTCCTGGCGCCGGACGGCGGCCCGGCCGCAGCCGAGGCGATCCTCACGACCGATCGCGGGCCGAAGCTGGCGTCGGTCGAGGCCGGCGGATTCACCGTGGGCGGGATGGCGAAGGGCGCCGGGATGATCCACCCCCGTCTCGCGACGATGCTGGCGGTTCTCACGACCGATTACCCGCTCGAGCAGGGGGAGGCGCTCGAGCTTCTCCGCCCGGCGGTCGATGCGAGCTTCAACCGGATCTCCGTCGACGGCGAGTGCTCGACGAACGACGCCGTGGTCCTGCTTGCGAACGGTGCGAGCGGCGTTCGGCGCGGTCCCACCGGCGCTGCGTCGTTCGCCGGAGCGCTCCAAGAGGTCTGCGACGGCCTTTCCCGCCAGATCGTCGCCGACGGCGAGGGAGCGACCGTCCTTCTCGAGATCACCGTCTCCAGCGCGTCCTCGCAAGAGGAGGCGGTGGCGATCGCGCGGCGCATTGCCACGTCACCGCTCGTCAAGACCGCAGCGTTCGGTCACGACCCTAATTGGGGGCGGGTGCTTGCGGCGGCCGGGTCGGCGCCGTGGAACGGCGGCTTCGCGCGCCTGGACCTCGATCGGCTCACGGTGACCTTCGACGGGACGCCGGTGTTCGAGCGGGGGACGCCCACCGGGCTCGCGCCGAAGCTCTCGGGCTCCGCGGTGACGATCCACCTCGACCTCGGGCTCGGAACGGGAGACGCTGCCTACCTCGCGTCCGATCTCACGTACGACTACGTCCGGCTGAACGCCGAGTACACGACGTGACGCGGGTCGTCCTCAAGCTCGGCGGGGCGGTCGCCGCAGGCGCGGCCGGGCAGGCCCTCGAGCTGCGCCGCGCGGGCGTCGAGGTCGTCGTCGTGCACGGTGCCGGTCCCCAGATCAGCGCCGCGCTCCGGCGGCGCGGGATCGAGGTCCAGTTCGTCGGCGGTCGCCGTGTCACGAGCCGCGCGGCGCTCGCCGTCGTGCGGGAGTCGCTCGTCGCAGTCGGTGCCAAGACCTCCGCGGCGCTCGGTCCGCTGGCGGTTCCGCTCCTCGGCGACGAGATCGGGCTCTGCGCGCGTCCCCTTCCCGAGCTCGGCCTCGTCGGCGATCCGCTTCCCTGCCGTCCCCCGGCGATCGAGTCGGCGCTCGCCGCCGGGCGGATCCCCGTCGTCGCGCCGATCGCGGTCGGCCCGCTGAACGTGAATGCCGACGAGGCCGCGAGCGCGCTTGCAGTCGGGCTCGCGGCCGACAGGATCGTCTTCGTGACCGACGTGCCCGGCGTCTTCGTGGAGGGAGGCCTGGCAGAACGGCTCCACGCCGTGGATGCCGACGATCTCCTCGCCGCAGGCGCATTCGAGGGGGGAATCGTGCCCAAGCTCCTCGCGGCAGTCCGTGCCGCCCGCCTCGGCATCCGCGCCGAGATCGGCGCGACGGAGGTGCTGGCGTGACGCTGCCAAGTGACAACTTGTCACAAGGTCTCGAGCGGCTGCTGCCGACGTACGCGCGGGCGGACGTGACGATCGTGCGCGGGGAGGGGACACGAGTCTGGGACTCGGACGGACGCGAGTACCTCGACTTCGGCGGAGGAATCGCCGTCGTCGGGCTCGGCCACGGCCACCCTGCGCCGCTCGGCGCGGCTCACGACCAGCTCGACCGGCTCTGGCACACGTCCAATCTCTACCGCACCGAGCCGGCCGAGAAGCTCGCCGCGATGCTCTCCGAGCGTTTCGGAGGCGCCCAGGCCTTCTTCTGCAACTCGGGCGCCGAGGCGATCGAGGCCGCGCTCAAGTACGCGCGGAAGGCGACCGGGAAGCCGGGAGTCATCGCCCTCGAGGGAGGTTTCCACGGCAGGACGTTCGGCGCGCTGTCCGCGACCGGGCAGCCTGGGAAGCGAGAGCCGTTCGCTCCGCTCGTCCCGGGGATGCGTTTCGTGCCGCCGAACGACGTGGACGCGCTGCACGCCGCCTTCGACTCCGAGGTGGGCCTCGTCCTCCTCGAGCCGATCCTCGGCGAGGGCGGCGTGGTGCCGCTCGACTCCGAGTTCGTCGCGGCGGCTGCGGACCTGCCCGCGCTCCTCGGCCTCGACGAGATCCAGACAGGCGTCGGCCGTACCGGGACGTTCTTCGGGTTCGAGGCCTTGGGGGTGCGCCCCGACCTCGTGATGCTCGCCAAGGGGCTGGCGAACGGCCTGCCGATAGGGGCGCTGCTCGTGGCGGACGAGGCGGCAGGTGCCTTCGTGCCGGGGGACCACGGCTCGACCTTCGGCGGGAACCCGGTCGTGTGCGCGGCGGCGTGCGCAGTCGTCGACGCGATCGACGAGGACCTGCTCGCGAACGTCCAGGCGCGGAGCCATGCTCTGACCGCAGGTCTCGCGGCGCTCGACGGAGTCGTCGAGGTGCGCGGTCGAGGCCTTCTCCTCGGCGTCGTCGTCGACCGCCAGGCGGCCGAGCTCGTCGCGGCCTGCCGCGAGCGCGGTCTCCTCGTGCTGGCTGCCGGCGACGACGTCGTCCGGCTCGCTCCGCCGCTGACGACCGGTGGAGGCGAGGTCGCGGAGGCCCTGTCCACGCTCGGGTCGGTTTTGGACGCGGCCCGAACGGGGGCCAAGTTACAAGGTGTAACCTAGTCTGCATATGTTGCTAGAGTGGCGCATACTATGAACAGACGCGAGCGACAGAGCGCGATCGTCGACCTCGTCCGCGAGCGGGCTCTGTCGACGCAGGCCGAGGTCGCGGCCGCTCTCAAGGACGCCGGGTTCGACGTCGTCCAGACGACGGTCTCCCGTGACATCGCCGAGCTCGGGCTCGTCAAGGTCCGCGCGCCGAGCGGACGGCTGGTCTATGCACCTCCCGGCACATCGGACTCCGATCGCCTGCGCGCGCTCGCCGCGGCGATGCGCCGCTACGCGATCGGGATGGAGTCGGCCGGAAACCTCGTCGTCCTGACGACGCCGTCCGGATATGCCAACGCGCTCGCGCAGGCGATCGACGAGGCGGGTCACGCCGGAATCGTGGGAACCGTGGCGGGCGACAACACGATCCTCGTCGTCGCGAGGGACGGTACCCCCGCCGTGGTGTTGAGGGAAGAGCTCGCTGGACACGTCCTGCAGGGCGCCGCATGAGCCGGACCGCCGCCGTCGCCTACTCCGGCGGGCTCGACACGAGCTGCATCGTCGCGTGGCTCAAGGAGGACTGGTACGGCTTCGGCGAGGTGGTCGCGGTCCTCGTCGACGTCGGGCAGGAGTTCGACCTCGAGGAGTCGATCGCGCGCGCGGACGCGGCGGGCGCCGACGAGGTCCTGCTCGTGGATCGCACGGACGCGTTCGCCGAGGAGCAGTGCGCCCGAGCGATCGCGACGAATGCGCTCTACGAGGGAAAGTACCCGCTCGTCTCGGCGCTCTCGCGGCCCGTCATCGCCCAGGCGGTCGCCGAGATCGCCCTCGAGCGGTGCGCGGAAGCGGTCGTCCACGGCTGCACCGGGAAGGGGAACGACCAGCTCCGGTTCGAGCTCGCGTTCAAGGCCCACGCTCCCGGTGTCACCGTGATCGCCCCCCTGCGCGACCGGACCTGGACCCGCGACGAGGAGATCGAGTATGCGCTCGCCAAGGGCATCCCCGTCCTGCAGACGGCATCCTCGCCGTTCTCGATCGACGAGAACCTCTTCGGACGCGCGATCGAGGCGGGTGTCCTCGAGGATCCGTGGAACGCGCCGCCGGACGAGCCCTACGCCCTCACCGCCGATCCCGCGTCCGCTCCGGAGCCGATCGAGACCGTCGTCGGCTTCGAGCGTGGGATCCCGGTCTCCCTCGACGGCGTGGAGCTCCCGCTCGCGGAGCTGATCGCACAGACGAACCGCCTCGCCGGCGCCTACGGCATCGGGCGCATCGACATGATCGAGAACCGTGCCGTGGGCATCAAGAGCCGCGAGGTGTACGAGGCTCCCGGCGCGGTCGCGCTCATCACGGCGCACTCGGCGCTCGAGGACGTCGTCCTGACGAAGGACGAGGCTCGGCTCAAGCGCCCGCTCGAGCAGCGGTGGACGGAGCTCGTCTACGAGGGCCGCTGGTTCAGCCCCGCGCGCGAGGCGATCGACGCGTTCGTGGACTCGACCCAGGAGCTCGTCACCGGGGAGGTGCGGCTCGAGCTTCGCCCCAACGCGGCTGTCGTCACCGGGCGGCGCTCACCGCACATGATCTACGCCGCCGAGCTCGCGTCCTACGGGACCGGCGAGACGTTCCCGCACCAGGCCGCGGACGGATTCATCAAGATCTCGTCGCTGGAGGCCGAGCTACACGCGGCTCGCGTACGCGCCAGAATCACGGCGTGACGACCTGGAAGGGGCGGGTCGAGGGAAGCCTCGACCCGGACGTGTGGGAGTTCCTGCGCGCGGACGACGCCGGGCTTCTCCCGTACGACTGCGAGGCAACGGCCGAGCACGCGCGCCGGCTCGCGGAGGCGGCGATCCTGAGCCCGGAGGAGCTCGAAGAGGTCGAGGGACGTCTCGCCGAGATCGCCCAGGACCCCGACGGCTACCTCGAGTCCGACGAGGACGTCCACTCGGCGATCGAGCGGCTGCTCGGGGACGTGGGGCGGAAGATCCACGCCGGCCGCTCCCGGAACGACCAGGTCGCCGCCGCGCTCCGCTTGTATGTCCTCGACGCCTGCGCCGAGGCGCGCGACGCGATCGACGCCCTCGCGCTCGTCATCCTCTCCTTCGCCGAGTCCGAGGCGGAGACCGTGATGCCGGGGTACACGCACCTCCAGCGCGCGCAGCCGGTCACGCTCGGGCACCACGTGCTCGCGTGGGCCGAGATGCTCGACCGGGACCGGACGCGCTTCGCCGCAGCTGCCGAGGCCGCCTCGGAGAGCCCGCTCGGCGCCGGGGCGCTCGCGGGCTCGACGCTCGACTTGCCGCGGCCGCCCAGGCAGATGCGCAACTCGATCGATGCCGTCGCCGACCGCGACTTCGCTCTCGACTACCTGTACGCCGCCGCAGTCCTCTTCACGCACCTCTCGCGCATCGGCGAGGAGATCGTGCTGTGGGCGACGGCGGAGTTCGGGTTCGCGCGGCTTCCGGAGACGGCCGCGACAGGATCGTCGATGATGCCGCAGAAGTTGAACCCGGACGTCGCCGAGCTCGTGCGCGGCAAGGCCGGAACCGCCATCGGCCGGCTCACGGGCCTGCTGGCGACGGTGAAGGGCCTCCCGCTCGCATACGACCGCGACCTCCAGGAGGACAAGACTCCCGTGTTCGCGACCCGGCGCGAGGTCAGGCTCGCGCTCGAGGCCCTCACCGTCCTCGTCAGCGGGCTCGAGGTCGACCGCGACCGGCTCTCGAAAGCTGCGTCCGATCCGCAGCTCTTCGCGACCGACGCGGCCGAAGCGCTCGTCCGGAAGGGCACACCGTTTCGCGATGCGCACGAGGAGGTGGCGGCCCGCGTCCGCGAGGGCACGTTCCGGCGTCCGCGGAAGGCTGCCGAGCGTCCCGCGCCCGGTCCGGGCGGCATCCGCGAGGCGCTCGCCGACGCGCGCCGGCGCTTTGCGGACGATCTCTAGCGTGATACACGAGAAGCAGATCGAGATCCGCTGGCGCGACGTCGACGCGTACCTGCACGTGAACAACGCCGTCTACGCGACCTACCTCGAGGAGTGCCGCGACGAGTGGCTCGAGCGCGCTCTGGGCCAAGCGGGGAGCCCATGGGACTACGTCCTCGCGCGGGTCGCGATCGACTTCCGGCGCGAGCTACGGCTCGAGGACGAGGAGGTCGTCGTGACGTGCCGTCTCGACCGTCTCGGGACCTCGAGCCTCACGCTGCGCGAGGAGATGCGCACGCGTGAAGGCGTGCTCGCCGCCGAGTCGGAGGCCGTCGTCGTCGCGCGCGAGCGCGAGAACGGCCGCTCCCGCCCGCTGACCGACGTCGAGCGGACGGCGTTCGAGCGCTCGCTGTGACGTCGCGGCTGCGCTGCGACGTATCGCAGGCGACACCTACCCGCGGAGGTTCCCGTGAAACGCGTGCTCTATGTCGCCACCTCTCTCTTCGCCCTCGTCGCGCTGGCCGGCGCCGTAGGGATGCCCGAGTTCGCGGGCGCCCAGGATC
>JBOHBD010000423.1:0-3448 GCA_050698195.1 Gaiellaceae bacterium | reverse complement strand
TCGCGCTCCGCGGTCGCTTCCTCGTCGGGTCGCGGCCGGTCAGCGGTGACATCGTCGGCCGCTTCGTGTCCTGCGCCGCCGACAACGGGATCGAGGTCTTCCGCCTGCACGACCCGCTGAACGACGTGTCGAACCTGCGCGAGGCCGGCGCCGCGATCACGAGCGCCGGGGGCGCGTTCCATGCCGGGCTCGTCTACAGCCCGGGGCGGACAGGCGAGACGGACACGCTCGTCGAGCAGGCGCGGAAGCTGCCGGAGCTCGGGGCGACGCGCGTCATCCTCAACGATCCGACCGGCGCGCTCGTTCCGCACATGGCGCAGGAGCTCGTCGGACTGATCAGCGAGGCGAGCGGGCTGCCCGTCGGCTTCTACGTCCAGGGTGCGGCGGGTATGGGCCTCGCCTCGGCGCTCGCCGCCGTCGAGGCCGGAGCGGATCTCGTCGCGACCACTGTCTATCCGCTCGCCCTCACCCTGCACCGCGTCTCGGGTGAGTCGCTCGGCGAGTCGCTCGAAGGTCTCGGGCGAGCAGCGGGGCTCGACGTCCAGAAGCTGTGGGAGGCCGCCGACGTCATCGACGAGTACATCGGGGACGAGCCGGTCGCGCCTGTGCCGCCCCGCATCGCGGTACGGGCGGCGGAGTTCGACCTTCCCGCGGGGCTCGTGGCCGCGCTCGACGTCCACCTGCGAGCGCACCACGCTGCCGATCGCCTGCTCGACGTGCTCGAGGAGGTCGGCCGGGTGCGCAGCGAGGCCGGGTGGCCCCCTCTCGCGGCTCCGATCGGCCAGATCCTGGCGTCCCAGGCGCTCCTGCACGTGCTCGAGGCCAGGCGCTACGGCACGGTGATCGACGAGTTCCGGGCGCTGGTCCAGGGCGGGTACGGCGTCACCCCGCAGCCGGTCGACCCGGCCGTCGAGCGCGCAGTCGCGCTGCTCGCGCCGCCCGCCGCGCTCGCCGAGCCGGAGACCACCGAGGACGTCCGCGAGCGCGCGGAGGGTCTCGCCGCGAGCGAGGAGGAGCTCGTCCTCATCGCGATGTTCGGGGCGGACGCCGAGGAGCTCCTGAAAGTGATCCGTGGGCGCCACTCGCGCGACGCCGTCCTCGTCGCCGAGGACGAGGACGCGGAGCGCGCGGAGCGGATCCGCGAGCTCGTCAAGATCGTCCAGGAGAGTGGCGTGGGGGAGATCGAGATCGAGGACGAGGGGATGCGCGTCTCCGTCCGACGCGCGGACGAGCCCGCCGCCCAGCTCGCCGGCACCTTGACCGTCTCCGCGCTCGAGGGGGAGGAGGCCTCGCTCCCGGCCGTCGTGCCCGCCGCTGACGGCATCGTTCGCGTCGAGTCGCCGATGGTCGGGGTCTTCTACCGGGCCCCCAACCCGGGAGCGCCGGCGTTCGTGGACGTCGGGGACACGGTCGTCCCCGGCCAGGTGCTCTGCGTCCTCGAGGCCATGAAGCTCTTCAACGAGCTCAAGGCCGAGGTGGCGGGAACGGTCGCGTCCATCCACGTCGAGAACGCGCAGCCGGTCGAGTACGGGCAGCTCCTGTTCGAGATCGAGCCCGTGCTCGCGCCGCCGGTCCTCTAGGAGACGACGCGTGTTCTCCCGCGTCCTCGTCGCGAACCGTGGCGAGATCGCCGTGCGCGTGATCCGCGTCCTCCACGAGCTCGGCATCGAGGCCGTTGCGGTCTACTCGACCGCGGACCGCGACGCGCTGCACGTCGAGCTCGCCGACAGGGCGGTCTGCATCGGCCCGCCGTCCGCCGCCGAGAGCTACCTCCGCATACCGAACGTCGTGGCGGCCGCCGAGACGACCGGGTGCGAGGCCGTGCACCCGGGCTACGGCTTCCTGGCGGAGAATCCGGCGTTCGTGCGTGCCTGCGAGGCGTCGGACCTCGTCTTCGTCGGGCCACCCGCGGACGTGATGGAGCGGATGGGGGACAAGGTCCGTGCGAAGGAGGAGATGCGGGCGGCCGGGGTCCCGCTCGTGCCCGGAACGGACGGTGCGGCGAGCCTCGACGACCTGCGCCGCGCGGCGCGCGAGACCGGCTTCCCGGTGCTCGTGAAGGCGGCTGCCGGGGGTGGGGGAAAAGGGATGCGCCTCGTCCGCTCGGAGGACGAGCTCGCGAGCGCGTTGACCGCCGCGAGTGCGGAGGCGGAGGCGGCCTTCGGAGACGGGGCGGTCTACCTCGAGAAGGCGCTCACGCCCGCCCGCCACGTCGAGGTGCAGGTGCTCTGCGACGCGGAAGGAGGCATCCTCACTCTCGGCGAGCGCGAGTGCTCGATCCAGCGCCGGCACCAGAAGCTGATCGAGGAGTCGCCTTCGCCCGCGCTCGACGCGAGTGAACGAGAGGAGATGGAGGGAGCCGTCGAGCGTGCCTGCGCCGCGATCGGGTACCGGAACGCCGGCACCTTCGAGTTCCTCCACGGGCCCGACGGCACCTTCCACTTCATCGAGGTGAACTGCCGGCTCCAGGTCGAGCACCCGGTCACCGAGCTCGTGACCGGGGTCGACCTCGTCCGCGAGCAGGTGCGGCTCGCGGCGGGGGAGCGGCTCGACGCCTCCGGCCGGGCCGAGCGGAGGGGGCACGCGATCGAGATCCGCATCAACGCGGAGGACCCTGCGAGGGACTTCGCCCCGGTACCCGGAACCGTGACGCGGTTCCGTCCGCCGCTCGGTGCAGGCACCCGCGTGGACACCGCGATGCGGGAAGGCAGCGAGATCTCGCTCTACTACGACTCGATGGTCGCCAAGCTGGTCGTCTGGGACACGACACGTCCGTTCGCGATCGACCGGGCACGCCGCGCGCTCACCGAGCTCGAGGTCGAGGGAATCCCGACGACGCGCGAGCTCGCCTTGGACGTGCTTGGCTCGCGGGAGTTCAGAAGCGGCGACTACTCGACGTCGACCCTCCGCGACCTGGAGGGACGGCTGCCGTCCCTCTCGCGGGCATGAGCCCCCCGGTAGGCCGTCGGGCGGGCCGCCGGCAGGCGCTCTTCCTCCTCTACCAGTGGGATCTCACCGGACAGCCGCTGGCGTCGCTCTACGAAGGCGATCCCGACGAGTTCGCGTCCTCGCTGGCGGCAGCCGTCGCGGAGCGTGCGGCGGAGCTCGACCGCCGGATCACGGTGAGCTCCGACGAATGGCCCGCCGACCGGCTGGGTACGCTCGAGCGCAACGTCCTGCGCATCGGCGTCTACGAGCTGGAGGAGGGGAGCGTGCCGCCCGAGGTCGCGATCAACGAGGCCGTCGTCCTCGCGAAGCGCTACGCGTCGGAGGACGCGGCGCGGCTCGTCAACGGGATCCTCGGCCGGATCGCCCGCGAGGAGGCGGCGGCGTGAGACGCCCTGTGTCAACCCCCGGTTGCGAGCAGGCGGTTGAGGCTGCCGTGGCGGGCGAGGAAGCCGGCCAGCCGCCTCTCGCCCAGGGAGCGGGCGTCGCTCGGGCTCGGGTA
>JBOHBD010000422.1:0-5572 GCA_050698195.1 Gaiellaceae bacterium | reverse complement strand
GTCCTGCGCCGCGAGCGCAAGGGCGAGTTCCTGGGCGCGACCGTGCAGGTCATCCCGCACATCACGAACGAGATCAAGGCGCGGATCCGGCGCGCGGAGAAGGTGGCGCCCGCCGACGTCGTGATCTCGGAGATCGGCGGCACGGTGGGGGACATCGAGTCGCTGCCCTTCCTCGAGGCGATCCGCCAGTTCCGGCGGGAGGTGGGTCCCGAGAACGTCCTCTACCTGCACGTGACGCTCGTGCCGTTCATCCCGGCGGCGGGTGAGTTGAAGACGAAGCCCACGCAGCATTCGGTCAACGAGCTCCGCCGCATCGGTATCCATCCGGACATCGTCGTCGCGCGTTCCACGGAGCCCTTGTCCGACGACATCCGCGAGAAGATCGCCCTCTTCGCCGACGTCGACACGCAGGCAGTGGTCGCGGCGCCCGACGTGTCCGACGTCTACCTCGTTCCGAAGACGCTGCAGGCGGAAGGCCTCGACGCGCTCGTGTGCGAGAAGCTCGGGCTGGACGTCCCGCCAGCGGATCTCGGCGAGTGGCGCGATCTGACCGAGCGCAGCCGCGAGCTCTCCGAGGAGGTCGAGATCGCGCTCGTCGGCAAGTACGTGAAGCTGCACGACGCCTACCTCTCGGTCCACGAGGCCCTCAAACACGCAGGGGTTGCGAACGGCTGCCGCGTTCGAGTCCGCTGGGTGGACGCCGAGCAGATGTCCTACGAGGAGGCGGCCGAGGAGCTCGACCGGGTCGACGGCGTCATCGTGCCCGGCGGGTTCGGCTCACGCGGCTGGGAGGGGAAGATCCTCGCCTGCCGGGTCGCGCGCGAGCGCGAGATCCCGTACCTGGGGCTCTGCCTCGGGATGCACGTCGCCGTCTCCGAGTTCGCGCGTCACGTGTGCGGGATGGACGGGGCGAACTCGACCGAGATGGACCCCGAGACGCCGTATCCCGTGATCGACCTCCTCCCCGAGCAGAAGGAGATCGAGGATCTCGGCGGGACGATGCGCCTGGGCGCCCAAGCCGTCGAGCTCGCCGACGCGACGCGCGCGCGGGAGAGCTACGGCGAGCCGGTGATCCACGAGCGGCACCGCCACCGGTACGAGGTCAACAACGAGCTGCGCCCGCGGCTTGTCGACGCCGGCCTGGTCATCTCCGGAACGTTCCAGGAAGGGCGCCTCGTCGAGATCGTCGAGCTTCCCGACCACCCGTGGTTCGTCGCGAGTCAGTTCCATCCGGAGTTCAAGTCGCGCCCCACGCGCCCGGCGCCGCTCTTCCGCGACTTCATGGCCGCGGCGCTCGAGCGAGCCCGTTCGCGCGCGGGCGCCGCCGTCCGCACCGCCTGACCGCGCTGGCGTCTGGGCGTGGAGGCCGTGGCCTCGGATCGCTGGGATCCGCCGGTCGCATGGGAGGGCTTCAACGCGAACCGTTGGGGGATCGTCGTCGTTCCCGCGGTCGAGGGACGCGATCTCGCGCAGCTCGCCCTGCGGCTCGACGACTGCGCGTACGCCGTCCACGTGGCACTGCTCGAGTCGGGGGAGGACTGACCCGGCAGGTTTTGCCGGCGCAAGACCGTGAGCCGCCGGCGCGGATCCCGGTCGCGCGAAACCCCGAAGGCGGCCGCGTCGCGGCGGCGGCCTCCTCTTCATCTCAGCCGTCGTGACACAGTGTCACCTGGTGAGCAGGCGCCCGTGTCTCCACGTCGCCGCCGCGATCATGCGTCGTGACGACGAGGTCGTCCTCGTGCTCCAGGGCGCGCCGGGTGAGGAGCCGTTCTGGGCGCTGCCGGGAGGCGTCGTGGACGAGGGCGAGCTCGTGCCGGAGGCATTGGCGCGCGAGGTCCTCGAGGAGACGGGGCTCGAGATCGTGCTCCCCGCACGACTCGCGTACGTCCGCCAGATCGACGACCGGAGACCGGGCCGTCTCCGCCCGGCCGACGATTCGGGACGAGGAGCTCTGGCGACGGTCTGGGTCTTCGACACCGACGCCTGGGAGGGCGAGCTCGGGGCGCGCGATCCCGACGGCGTCGTCCACGAGGCGCGTCTCGTCCCGCTCGGCGACGCCGTCACCCACCTGGGACGGACGACGTGGCTCGAGCTCGCGGCCGACTACCTCGAGGGCCGTGTCGAGCCGGGGTCGCTCCACTTCGAGCGCTGGCACGAGGACGGCCGCGTGGAGGTGGTGTCCGCTGCCAAGTAACAACTTGTAACTTGGTGGGGTGGCGTCGGTCCAACAGACGCTGAGATCGCCGCTCCTCGAGCTCTTCCTCGAGCTTTGCGCGATCCCGAGCCCATCCGGGGAGGAGCGCGCCGTCGTCGATCGTGTGGGCACGTACCTGACCGGGCTCGGGCTCGAATGGGACGAGGACGACACCGCCGAGCGGCTGAACGGCAAGGCCGGCAGCATCTACTGCCGGCTGCCGGCGACCAACGGGAGCGGCACGCCGATCTTCCTGTGCGCCCACACGGACACGGTGCCGCCGGAGGCGGCGATCGAGCCCGTCGTCGGCGACGACGGCGTCGTCCGAAACGCCGCGGGAACGATCCTCGGCTCCGACAACAAGGCGGCGGTCGTCGTCATGCTCGAGGCCGTGCGGCGGATCCTGAAGGAAGGACGTCCCCACGCCGGCGTCGAGCTCGTCTTCACCCCGCAGGAGGAGGTCTCGCTGCGCGGGGCGGACGCGTTCGACCACACGAGGCTCGCTGCGCGGACGGGTTTCGTCTACGACCAGGGCGCGCCGATCGGCGAGATCGTGCTCGGCTCGCCGCACGGACGGCTGCTCGACTTCCGCTTCCACGGCCGTGCGGCTCACGCGGGGATGGCTCCGGAGGACGGACGCTCGGCGGTGGCCGCGGCGGCGAGGGCGATCGCCGACTTCCGGCTGGGGCGGATCGACGACGAGACGAGCGCGAACGTGGGCGTCATCGGCGGTGGGACGGCCCGAAACGTCGTTCCCGAGTGGTGCTCGTTCACCGCCGAGGTGCGCTCGCACGACGAGCGCAAGGCCGTCGAGCTCGTCCGCGAGATGCTCGAGACGGCCGCGTTCGCCGCCAGTCTGGGCGAATGCGAGGTCGAGAGCGAGGTTCGCCCGAGCTTCCGCGGCTACCGCTTCCGCGACAGCGATCCACCCGTCGAGCTCGCCGCCGCTGCCTTGCGCGAAGCGGGGTTCGAGCCGCGCTACGCCCTGAGCGGGGGCGGCGCGGACGCGAACGTGTTCAACGCGCGTGGCCTCTCTTGCGTCAACCTCGCAAACGGGATGATGGAGATCCATACGCCCACCGAGCACATCGCCGTCGCCGACCTCGACGCGATGGTCGACGTCACGCTCGCGCTCGTCGACGCCGCCCGCACGGCGTAGGCGACGTCACGGGGCGAGCGTCGTCGAGCCGTCCTCGCCGATCGTCCAGCCGGGGTTGTGGGCGATCTCCCAGGGGTGACCGTCCGGGTCGAGGAACACTCCCGAGTAGCCGCCCCAGAACGTCTTCGCTCCGGGACGGGCGATCGTCGCGCCGGCTGACTCGGCTTCGGCGAGCACTGCGTCGACCTCGGCCGGGGAGCGCACGTTGTGCGCGAGCGTCATCCCGCCCCAGCCGCCGCCGTCGGCCACGACCGTGTCCTCCGCGAGCCGGGCC
Source organism: Gaiellaceae bacterium (assembly GCA_050698195.1). Lineage (GTDB taxonomy): Bacteria > Actinomycetota > Thermoleophilia > Gaiellales > Gaiellaceae > GMQP-bins7. Next base: position 1,945 of record JBOHBD010000422.1, on the reverse strand, counting down.
CTGTCCCACAGCGCGACGATCATCCCGCCCGCCTGGAAGAAGACGACGTCGTCGTCCGGCTCGGCACCGGTCGTCCAGCCCAGCGCCTCGTAGAACGCCCGAGCCCGGGCGAGGTCGTCGACGCCGAGCGTGATCAGGCTGACGCGCTGCTCCACGTCAGCTGATCTCCACGGCGAGCTCGAGCGTCGAGATGTCCCCGGACTCGAGCAGCCGCCAGATCGATGCCATCGCATCTTGGAAGGACGGCAGGCTCCGCGCCGCCTCGACCTGCTCGAGGTTGCGCCAGCCCTCGCCGAGGCTCACGAACCGCCGCGGGTTCTCGCGATCGCGCAGGAGCCGGAAGGTCACGTCCGGAAACTCGAGCGACAGCGAGCCGGCGCTCTCCTCCCAGCGTCGCGCGAACTCGTCCTCCCGGCCTTTCTTGACCACCCACACCCCAGTGAGGCAGATCACGAGTCCTCCTTTCGCCGGCCCTAGTCTGACGTACCCCGGCTTCGAGGCGATACAGTGCCGCGCGCGATGCGGATAGGCGTGGCGAAGGAGATCAAGCCGCAGGAGTACCGCGTCGCGTTGACACCGGCGGGAGCGAGGGAGCTCGTCCAGCGCGGCCACGAGGTCCTCGTCGAAGCGGGAGCCGGCCTCGGGAGCGCGTTTCCGGACGACGCCTACGAACGGTCCGGGGCGCGCATCGTCGCCGTGGACGACGTCTGGGGCCGAGCCGACCTCCTCCTCAAGGTGAAGGAGCCGATCGCGTCCGAGTATCCGCGTCTGCGCGAGGGGTTGACACTCTTCACCTACCTCCACATCGCCGCCGACGAGCCGCTCACCCGTGCGCTCGTCGACTCCGGCATCACGGCGATCGCGTACGAGACCGTCGAGACCGACCGCGGCGCCCTGCCGCTGCTCGCCCCGATGAGCGAGATCGCCGGGCGCCTCGCGCCGCAGGCGGGCGCCAACTACCTCGAGACGCCGAAGGGCGGACGCGGCATCCTGCTCGGAGGAGTCGCCGGAGTCGCACCCGGCCGCGTGCTCGTCATCGGCGGCGGCATGGTCGGCTACAACGCCGCCGTCATCGCGATGGGCATGGGTGCCCAGGTGACGATCCTCGAGCGCTCGGTCGATCGCATGCGCAACCTCGAGGAGATCTTCGGGGGCCGAGTGACGCTCCTGATGTCGTCGAGCCTCCAGATCGAGGAGTCGGTCGAGGAGGCCGACCTCGTGATCGGCGCTGTGCTCATCCCCGGCGCGCTCGCTCCGAAGCTCGTCACGCGCGAGATGCTCGGCGCGATGAAGGAGAGCTCGGTGCTCGTCGACGTCGCCATCGACCAGGGCGGGTGCGCCGAGACCTCACGCGCCACGACGCACGACGATCCCGTGTACGTGGTCGACGGGGTCATCCACTACTGCGTCGCCAACATGCCCGGCGCCGTGCCGATCACCTCGACCCGCGCGCTGACGAACGTGACGCTCCCGTACGTCGAGGAGATCGCCGAAGACGGCGTGCTCGGGGCGATCCGCGGCGATCCCGAGCTCGCGCGTGGCGTGAACGTCGTCGGCGGGCGGATCACGTACGAGGCCGTCGCCGAGGCGCACGGGCTCGAGCACACGCCGCTCGACGACGCGCTTGCCGCCGGTGTCGCCTGACTAGAGGGTTGATGTGAAACGAGCTGCGACGCGGCCGCGAAGCGGACGCGTTCAGGGATTTTGCGCGACCGGAATCCGCGCGAGCGGATGACGGTCTTACGCCAACTACTAGGAGAGATTGGCGAAACGCGCAAGGCCCGTAGCCATGCGGGTTCGCTGGTCATGGGTTCTCATCGGGTCACGTCCGTCAAGGTGGTGTACGAGGCTGAGCGCGCCATCCTCGTCTGAGCTCTACGCGGCAACCTCGATCGCCATCACCTCCTCGGTGTCGACCACCGGCTCGGCAAGCGCCTTCGCGATC
>JBOHBD010000421.1:0-10176 GCA_050698195.1 Gaiellaceae bacterium | reverse complement strand
GATACGCCCTCCGCAGCGCGGCCAGGGTGACTGCAAGCGCCACGGCGCACAGGAGCAGCCCGTAGACCCTGACGGCCAGCCCCGCCCGCCCGGGCAGAAAGCTCACGACGGCGACGAGAGCGACCGTGGGGACGAGGAGCAGCCGGGCAGCCCCGACGAGATCACGTGTCACGCGCGCTCCGCCGCGGCGGTCAACGCCTTCACGCGCTCCTCGAGGCGGCGCTCCTCCGCCGCCTGGAGCTCGTCACGCACGGTCTGAAGCGCGCCGATTGCCTCCTCCTTCATGACGAGGTCGACCTTGTGCGTGGAGAACTTAGCCCGTTCGAAGAGATCCGTCAGGCGACGGATCGAGCGCGGCTCGACCTCGAGCTCGGGGAGGATTCGGGTCAGGTATTCCTCCGGTGTCTCCGCGGCGTCTCGCGCGAGACGGTGCGCCGCGAGGACGAGCTCGAGCCGCGCGTACGCGGCGATCACCGCGCGGCGTGGATCCTTCTCCGCGCGAAGGTCGTCGAGCGTGTCGTCGAGGACGGCGGCGATCGCCTCCGCGAGGGCCTGCTCCTCCTCGCGGCCGGCCCGACGCCGGCGTGCCGAGAGGACGAACGCTGCCGCTGCGGTCGCGACGAGCCCGACGACGACGAGAACCGGGATCCACGCGAACTCGGGCTCGTACGTCTCGGGGTTCGACGGCGAGGGGGCCGCACTCGGACGCTCGCCGGGGAAGCCTTGCTCGCCGATCTCGTCGACGAACGGGTTCCGCTTCCAGTCGCGGAGCCTGAAGTAGACGAACGCGCCGAAGGCCGCCATGAAGACGACGAAGGTCCCGAAGCTCGTTCGGCGGTAGCGCCCACTCGCGACCTCGCGGGCGATCTCCTTCCGCTGGGCGAGTCCGTAGACGAGGATCGCGGCGGCCGGGACGAGCAGGAGGAGCGTCAGGCTGAAGATCGTGTCGAGGAGCGACTCGGCCGGCGGGCGCGAGTCTCCGGTCCCGGTGGGCGTCGATCCCGTAGCCGCGACGGCCACGACGGCGACGAGCGCCAGCACGACGACCGCCGGCAGAAGCGCACGCGCGGCGCTGCTACGCACTCCGGCCGCCTTCTGGGCGGGACGCGGACGTTCGCTCGACTCGACCCGCTATGCGACCGCAGGTGCGGCGGCCGGCGTAGGTGCGGGCTTGCTGTCCCAGTACCGGTTCAAGGCGCCCTGGATCTTCACGAACCAGACGATCGCGCCGACGATCGGGAGCAGGACCCAGAGGCCGGTCCACCCAGTGAAGGGCGCCTCGCGGCCGTCGGCCTTGTGCATCTTCCCGACCTCGGAGGGAATCAGGAACCAGCTGACCGGCGAGACGACGATCCAGATCACGAGGCCGAGTACGCCTCCGACCCCGATCCCCGAGTGCTCCTTGACCTCGTCCTGGGTCTTGAAGACCCAGTACAGGGAGTAGATCCCGAGCGTGACGATGAAGATCAGGATTCCGAAGCCGATCCCGCGATGCTTGCCGAGCGGGCCGCTGGGTGCAGGTTGGGTGCTCATGGCGCGTGAGTCTACGCCTCTCGAACGATGACGAGGGCGCTACGCTGCGCCGCGTGACTGGAGCGCCGCTGGAAGAGCGCTGGCCCCGGCCGGCCGTCATGGGCGTCCTGAACGTCACGCCCGACAGTTTCTCCGACGGAGGACGCTTCGCATCGCCGGCTGCCGCAATCGCGCACGGGCGCCGGCTCGCGGCCGAGGGAGCGTCGATCGTGGACGTGGGGGGTGAATCGACCCGGCCGGGCGCCGAACCGGTCGACGTGGACGAGGAGCTCCGGCGCGTCGTCCCCGTGCTCGAAGGCCTCGCAGGAGTTCCGCTTTCGATCGACACGTCGAAGGCCGAGGTCGCGCGCCGAGCCCTCGAGCTCGGCGCCGAGCTCGTCAACGACGTGACTGCGCTTCGGAGCGATCCCGCGCTCGCCGCCGTGGTGGCCGCGAGCGGTGCGTATGTCTGCCTCATGCACATGCTGGGGGAGCCGCGCACGATGCAGGCGGCCCCTCAGTACGACGACGTGGCGGACGAAGTGTTCGCGTTCCTCGAGGAGCGCGTCGCCTTCGCCGTCGAGCAGGGGATCCCGGAGGAGCGGATTTGCGTCGACCCCGGCATCGGCTTCGGGAAGACGCCGGACCAGAACCTCGAGCTCGTCCGCCGCCTCGACTCGCTGGTGGCGCTCGGTCGACCCGTCGTCGTCGGCTTCTCGCGCAAGAGCACGCTCGGCAAGGTGCTCGGCGACGCATCGGCGACCGAAGGGACCCTGGCGGCGTCGATCGGCGCGTCCGTGGCAGCCTACGAGCGCGGGGCGTGGATGCTTCGCGTGCACGACGTCCGGGAGACCGTGGAGGCCCTCGCGGTTGCGGCGGCCGTCGAACGGGGAACGGTGACCGCATGAGCCGGACCACGGTGGAGCTGTCGAGCCTCGTCGTGTTCGGTCACCACGGGTACCTCGAGGCGGAGCGGCGCCTCGGACAGCGCTTCCTCGTCGACCTCTGGGCCGACGTCGACGGCGAGGCCGCCTCGACCGACGACATCGACCACACCGTCGATTATCGACAGCTCGCCGCGCTCGTCCGCGACGTCTTCGCCGGGCCGGAGAAGCTCCTGCTCGAGGGCCTCGCGGGTGCCGTCGCCGACGGCGTCCTCGACCGCTTCGAGGCGGTCGCGCGAGTGCGCGTGCGGGTTCGCAAGCCGGACGTCGTCCTCGACCCGCCGGTGGAGCACGCCGCCGTGATCGTGGAACGAACGAGAAAGACTGTGTCGGGGTCGGGCTGAAGTCGGACCCCGACCGTCCTCCCGCGCGCGCTTACGTCGGGCTCGGCGCGAACATCGGTCCGCGAGAGGTGACCCTCCTGCGCGCGGTCGAGCTCCTCGCGGCCGAAGACGGGATCGACGTGCTCGAGGTGTCGCAGCTCCGCGAGACGGAGCCCGTCGGCCTCGTCGAGCAGCCTGCATTTCTGAACGGCGCCGTCACGATCGAGACGACGCTGCCTCCTCGCGAGCTCCTCGACGTCCTCCTCCGCATCGAGCGTGAGCTCGGCCGCGTGCGGAGCGGAGAACGGTGGGGACCCCGCACCGTCGACCTCGATCTCCTCGTGTACGGGGCCGAGAACGTGGACGAGCCAGGCCTGCACGTGCCCCATCCGCGGCTCCACGAGCGCAAGTTCGCGCTCGAGCCGCTCGCCGATCTGGAGCCGGAGCTCGAGATTCCAGGGCACGGCCACGTGTCGGAGCTTCTCGCGAAGCTAGACTGACGCCGCGATGTCGCACCTCGACGAGCTCGACGAGTTCGAGGCTGAGCTCGAGCTCTCGCTGAAGCGCGAGTATTCCGCTGTCTTCGGCCTCTTCCGCTTCTGCGTCCTCACGCAGGACGCGACGTACCTGTGCAACAAGCTCGATGTCGAGGCGCTGCCCCAGGCGAGCTACCCGTTCTTCCACGTGCGGATGGAGGACGTCTGGGTCTGGGACAAGAACCGGCCGAGCCGGATCATCCCGCGCGCGGAGGTGTACACGTCCGGCGACGTGACGATCGAGGAGTTGCGCGGTGAGGGCGAGGAGCCGCGGTTGACGGCCGAGGCGCTCGCGGAGCGGATCGGCCAGCAGTTCCGCGGCGACGACGAGTCGCCCTAACTCGTCAGCCGTCTCGCCGGTGACCTCGACGCTCGCGTTCGGCGAGCCACTGCGCGAAGCGTCCCTGCGGGGAGTCGAGGTACGCGCGGAGCCCGCCGTCGAGGCCGACCAGCTCGTCGCGAAGCTGGAACATCCGGTAGTCGAGCACCCGCTCGGGGTCGCACACGTGCGTGTCCCGCACGGCCACCGCGACCGAGGCCCCGCACTCGGCGCAAGGCATATGACTCGAATGGGCGAAGAACGCAGACATCCGCGGATACGTCGAAGTACGACGATCTATGGCTCGGAATGGTTTGGTCCGCAACGGAGGAAGGATGGGGATCGGGCTGGAGGAAAGATGGGGATCCGCTCGACTTCGACGCTCACGGGCCATCTGCGGTATCCGTGCTGCTCGTTCGCCCTCCTAGAGAAAGGCCGCCTTGCGGCGACCTTCCTCTGCGCCCTGTTCCAGGGGTCAGGCCCGGGCCGGCGCCGGAATTGCGCCAAGCTGGACGAGCATTCCCAGCGTGTCCCAGGTGGTCCAGTCCTCGATCACCAGGCCGCCTTCGAGCCGCGAGATGGTGAGCCCCGACACCGTCGCCTGCTTTCCGGTCGGTGCGATGCCGGCGATCTCGCCCGTCTGCGTTCCGCGGCCGGTCCAGCGCGTTGCGACCTTGTCGCCCTCGGCGATCTGGTCGTCGACGGTGATACGGCCGTCCGGGAACGCGGTGAGGTACCTCTGGACGAACTCCCGGAAGCCCTCGGGGCCGCGAATGATCTCGGGCTCGGACGGGTCGTGGCCGATGTACCCGGGCGCCACGTACTCGTCGATCACGCCCATGTTGCCCTTCCACGGCTCCTCGAAGAGCTGCTTGACGATCTTCTTGGCATCCGCCATGGGGACTCCTTTCGCTCGCCTGCGTCGGCGGAGTCCGACGGCTGAGAGGACGCCGAGTGCGAGTCCCACGAATGCGAGAGCGACGTTGCGCCCCGTGTCGCCGCGGCTCCGCCTCGAAAACACCGTCGTGGCCACTCTACAACATCCCGCCGCCCCTCTGATTCACTTGCGCCGTGCTTCTCGCGGCTGACGTGGGCAATACCCAGACCGCTCTCGGCCTGTACTCGGACGGAGATCTGACCGACCACTGGCGGCTCACTACCGAGCGGTCGACGACCGCGGACGAGCTCGGCGTCGTGCTCGGTGGGCTGCTCGACTTCGACGGGGTCGACGGGATCTGCCTGGCCTCGACGGTGCCGGTGCTCGTACGCGAGTGGGAGTCGCTCGCGTCGAAGTGGGCGCAGGCGCCGCTTCTCGTGGTCGGTCCCGGGGTGAAGACCGGAATCCCGATCCGGTACGACGACCCCCGTGAGGTCGGGCCCGACCGCATCGTGAACGCCGTCGCGGCCAAGGAGCGCTACGGCGCGCCTGTGATCGTCGTCGACTTCGGTACCTCGACCAACTTCGACGTCGTCTCCCCGGAGGGCGACTACGTCGGCGGAGTGCTCGCTCCCGGGATCGAGGTCTCGATGGAGGCGCTCTTCGCCCGTGCGGCTCGTCTCGTCAAGGTCGACTACGCCGCGCCGTCCTCCGTCATCGGGAAGACGACGGTGGGCGGGCTTCAGTCCGGGCTCGTGTACGGCTTCGCAGGCCAGGTGGACGGCATCGTCGGCCGCATTCGCGAGGAGCTCGCCGTCGAAGCACGCGCTGTCGCCACCGGAGGTCTCGCCGACCTCGTGGCTCCGCACTCGCGCACGATCGAGAGCGTCGACCCGTTCCTCACACTCGACGGCCTGCGGATCGTCTGGGAGCTGAACGCGTGATCCCGGACGCCCCGAATCTCGCGTTGTTCGCGGTTGCGGCGCTCGCGCTCCTCGTGGTACCGGGGCCCGCGGTCGTGTACGTCGTCGCGCGCTCGATCCATCAAGGCCGCGGCGCGGGGCTCGCGTCCGTCCTCGGCATCCACGTGGGGACGCTCGTCCACATCGCGGCTGCCACGGCCGGCCTCTCCGCGCTGATCGTCTCGTCCGCCGTCGCCTTCACGGCGGTCAAGATCGCCGGGGCGGCGTATCTCGTCGGCCTCGGGCTGTGGACGCTCCTCTCCCGGCGCGCGGAGCCGGAGCTCGCACTCGGCGGTGATGCGAACCTCCGCCGTGCGTTCGCGCAGGGGATCGTCGTGAACGTGCTGAACCCGAAGACGGCGCTGTTCTTCCTCGCCTTCCTTCCTCAGTTCGTCGATCGGGACGCGTCGCACCCGGCGGTCCAGATCGCGCTCCTCGGGGTCCTCTTCGCCGTGCTCGGGCTCGTCACCGACTCGCTCTGGGCGCTCGCGGCGGGAACGGCGGGTGGGGTGCTTCGCCGCTCGCGGCGATTCGTTCGGACGCAGCGCTACGTCGCGGGAACCGTCTACGTCGGGCTGGGCGTGGCGACGGCGCTCGCCGGCTCTGCGGACGACTCCTAGCGGTCCTACCCGCCGCCGTAGATCGAGACCGGAAGCTCGAGCGTCATCTCCTCGCCGAAGGGAGTGTCGGCCCCGAGCTGCTCGAGGAGCGGGATCGCGGCGGGCGCGGCGGCGAGAAGGCGGTGCTCGACCTCCTCGGTCGAATCGAGCTGCAGGAGCTCCTGCTTGAACGGCTTCGGGAAACGGCCGTTCCCGAGATACCAGCCGTAGAACTTCTTGAGGAAGCCGGAGGCGCGCCGCTCGCCCATCTCGCGAACCGCCTCCCGCACGAAGAGCACGAGCTCGGCGACGACCTCCTCGCGCGTCGCCTCGCGCACGTCGCCGTCCACGATCTCCCGGAGGGCCCACGGGTTCCCCTGCGCTCCGCGCCCCACCATCACCGCCTCGGCGCCGGTCGCGTCGAGGACCGCCTGCGCTCGAACGTGGGAGCTCACGTCTCCCGAGGCGACCACGGGGACGTCGACGAGCGAGACGAGCTCGGTGGTGAGCGAGTGATCGGCCGTCCCCGTGTACATCTGCTCCGCCGAGCGCGGGTGCAGGGTCAGCGACGCCGCGCCCGCCTGGACCAGCTGCGGCCCGAGCTGGAGGCACGCGCGAGAGCCGTTCCGGAGGCCGCGCCGCAGCTTGACCGTCACGGGCACGTCCACCGCGCCGGCGACGGCTTCGACGATGCCGCGCGCGAGACCCGGGTCCTCGAGGAGCGTCGCCCCCGCTCCGGTTCTGGTCACCTTCTTGACCGGACAGCCGAAGTTGAGATCCACGATGTCCGCGCCCACCGCCTCGACCATTCGCGCGGCATTCGCGAGCACGCGCGGCTCCGAGCCGAAGAGCTGGATCGCGAGAGGATGCTCGTCCGCGGCGACGCGCAGGTATCCGAGCGTGCGCTCGTTCCCGTGCTCGCTGCCCGCGCAGCTCACCATCTCCGAGCACACTAGGCCCGCGCCGTAGCGACGACCCTGGCGGCGGAAGGCCTGGACGCTGACGCCCGCCATCGGGGCGAGCACGAGGCGCGTCGGCACTTCGACGGGGCCGATGTGCCAGGGAGTGCGGAGATCGACCACGGCTCGTCGGATCGTAGTCGGCTGTTGACGCTCAGCCTCGGCCGCAGCTACCATTCCGGGCCGTTCTGACGGGGCCGGCGGGCCCCGCCATCTCGTCTCGGAGGCACTTTCGTGAAGGATGTCATCCTCACTCCCGAGGGCTACAAGCAGCTGAAGAGCGAGCTCGAACGGCTGCGCACGGACAAGCGCCGGGAGGTCGCCGAGCGGATCGCCGCGGCCCGCGCGTTCGGCGAGATCGCCGAGAACGCCGAGTACGACGACGCCAAGAACGAGCAGATGATGCTCGAGCACCGCATCGCGCAGCTCGACGAGCGGCTCGCGAACGCCCGCGTGATCAACACGAAGGACGTCGACACGAGCGTCGTCTCGGTCGGCTCCATCGTGCGCCTGCGCGACGTCGACGCGAAGGAGACCATCGAGTACTTCATCGTCGGGTCGGCCGAGGCGAACCCCGCCGAGCGCAAGCTCTCCAACGAGTCTCCGGTCGGAAGGGCGATCATGGGGCGCAAAAAGGGCGAGACGGTCGAGGTCGCGACGCCGCGCGGCTCCAAGCTCAAGTTCAAGATCATGGAGATCAAGGCGGCGTAGGCCGCGACCACCGCTGCGTTTTCGCCGGTCCTCTCCTACCTCCGAGCCGCGGCGGGCGTACGCCCGACCCTCCCGAGCTCCGCCGACCGATCCGGGGTGGCGCTTAGACTCGCGAGCCATGGCCATGCCGAAGCGCTTCCCCGATCGGAGCGAGATCGCGGAGGTTCGCGACGAAGCAGCCGTTCTCGACCCCGACACCGAGTCCGCCGAGACGCGCCGCCTGGCCGGTCGGGTCCTGGCGCGCCGGGGTCACGGGAAGCTGACGTTCCTCGATCTCGTCGACCGCTCGGGACGGATCCAACTCCTCTGCGACGAGAGCCGCACGGGCCCGGTGGACGTCGACCTCGGCGACGTCGTGGGGGTCGTCGGCTCGCCGGCCAACTCCCGCCGCGGCGAGCCCTCGCTCGCGGTCGCCGAGCTCGTCGTCCTAGCGAAGAACAGGAGCCCGCTTCCGGACACGTTCCACGGGCTCACCGACCAGGAGACGCGCTACCGCAAGCGCTACCTCGACCTGCTGATGAACGAGGACACGCGCGAGCTCTTCCTCCTGCGCGCGCGGATCGTCGCCGCGATTCGCCGCTACCTCGACGCAGAAGGCTTCGTCGAGGTCGAGACCCCGATCCTCCAGCCACGCTACGGCGGGGCCTTCGCCCACCCGTTCGTGACGCGCTCGGAGGAGCTCGACGCCGACCTCTACCTGCGCATCGCGACCGAGCTCTACCTCAAGCGGCTCATCGTCGGCGGGCTCGAGCGGGTGTACGAGGTCGGCAAGGACTTCCGCAACGAGAGCATCTCCTACAAGCACCAGCCCGAGTTCACGATGCTCGAGTGGTACGAGGCCTACGCGGACTACGACGACACGATGGCGCGGATCGAGGCCCTCGTGGAGCACGTTGCCCACGAGGTGCTCGGGACGACGGCAGTGACCTTCAAAGGTCAGCAGATCGACCTCCGGAAGCCCTGGGATCGCATCCGCTTCGTCGATGCGCTCGAGAAGCTGGAGCTCTGGACACGCAACGCGAACGAGCTGCGCGCCTGGCTCGAGGAGCGCGGCGTCGACACGGGCGCGGACAAGGACTGGCCGCAGCTCGTCGACCACGCGTTCAGCCACTTCGTGGAGCCCGAGCTCGTCCGGCCGACGATCGTCCACGACTATCCGGTCGAGCTCTCCCCGTTCGCGCGGCCGACGGATCACGACGCGACGCTGACGGAGCGCTTCGAGTACTTCGCGGGGGGCATGGAGCTCGGCAACGCCTTCACCGAGATCAACGACGCCGAGGAGCAGCAGGCGCGCTTCGACGGGCAGTCGGAGCACGTCGAGGGGGAGCGTGGCGACCCCGACTACGTCGAGGCGCTCTCCTACGGGATGCCGCCCACCGGCGGCCTCGGGCTCGGCATCGACCGCCTCACGATGCTGATGTCGGGCCGTGACACGATTCGCGACGTGATCCTCTTTCCGGCGCTCCGGGCGCAGAAGACGTGAAGCTCGAGCTCCGGCTGCTCGCTGCCGACGACGTCGAGCACGTCAAGTGGGCGCTCTACGAGGCCGTCGCCTGGAATCCCGAGCGGGAGCTTCCTCCCTTCGAGCACACGATCGAGCATCCCGAGCTCGCGCGCTACCACGCGGGCTGGGGGAGAACGGGCGACCTCGGTGTCGTGGCCGAGAGCGATGGCCAGGTCGCCGGGGTTGCGCTCTGCCGGCTCTTCACGGAGGACGACCATGGCCACGGCTACGTCGACGACGACACGCCCGAGCTCGCGGTGGCGGTCGCCGACGGACGGCGCGGAGAGGGCATCGGCACCCGCCTCATGCACGAGCTCGCCGATGCGGCGCGCGAGGCCGGCGTCGCGCGACTCAGCCTCAGCGTCGATGCCGACAACCCGGCGTTGCGGCTGTACGAGCGGCTGGGCTACCGGGAGCTCTCGCGCGACGACGGCGGCGTGCGCATGGTGCTCGAGCTCGGGTCGTAGCCGACGAACGGTTCCGACGTTGCCGCGCGGAGGGCGTCGCAGGCTGCGTAGGCGCGCCGACCGCGGGCTCATGGACGTCGCGTCATCTACGCCGCGGCTTCGACCTTTCCGCGCTCGTAGGCGACGACGTCGGCGAGGATGTCGTCGAGCGTTCGCGTCGGCGCCCACCCGATCGCGGCCCCGATCTTCTCGATCGACGGCTCCCGGTGGAGCACGTCCTCGATCCCGACGTCGTAGACCTCCTCGTGCGGGACGAACTCGAGCTCGGACTTCGACCCTGTCAGGGAGAGGACACGCTGTGCCAGATCGAGGATGCGGACGCGCTCCGCGGAGCCGATGTTGAAGATCTCGCCGGAGATCTCGCGCGCCTCCATCAGGCCGTAGACCGCCCGAATCGTGTCCTGGACGTGGCAGAAAGACCTGGTCTGGGTGCCGTCTCCGTGGACCTCGAGGGGCTCGGCGG
>JBOHBD010000420.1:0-6180 GCA_050698195.1 Gaiellaceae bacterium | reverse complement strand
GTTGTAGAGCGAGACGTTGCCGGACACGACCGGCACCCCGAGCGCCTCGCACGCCGCCCTGATGCCGTCGATCGCTTGCACGAGCTCCCAGCCGATCTCGGGCTTCTCCGGGTTGCCGAAGTTGAGGCAGTCGGTGAAGCCGAGCGGCTCTCCGCCGACGCAGGCGACGTTGCGCGCCGCCTCGAACACCGCGAGCGCGCCGCCGAGGAAGGGGTCGAGCCGCGCGATGCGGCCCTGGCCGTCCAGCGTGACCGCGAGACCCCGCAGCGACGGACGCAACCGGAGAACCGCCCCGTCGAGCCCCGGGCGCCGCACGGTCCTGGAGCCGACGAGCTGGTCGTACCGGCGGTACACGAACGCACGGCTGCGCAGGCTCGGCGAGGCGAGGAGCTCGAGGAGCGCGGTCGCGGTCGGCGGTGCGTGGACCAGCTCCCGAAGCGGCGTCGCCTCACGCCGCTGCGCACCCACGTCGTAGCGAGGGCACTCCTCGGTCAGCAGGCGCGCCGGAATCTCGCCGACGACGTCGCCGTCCCAGAAGGCGCGAAGCTCGCCGGAGGCCGTCACCTCGCCGATGACGGCGTGCCCGAGCTCCCAGCGGTCGAGCACGGCCGCGACCGCCTCGATCATCTGCGGGCGGACCATCGCGACCATCCGCTCCTGGCTCTCGGAGATCATCACCTCCCAGGGGTCCATCCCGTCCTCCCGCAGCGGAACGCGATCCAGGTGGACGTCGATGCCGTACTCGGCGGCCATCTCCGAGAGCGCCGAGGCGAGTCCGGCCGCACCGCAATCCTGGAGCGACTCGACGAGGCCGGCCTGGACGAGCTCGACCGACGCCTCGATCAGCTTCTTCCCGGTGAAGGGATCGCCGATCTGCACCGACGGCCGCTTCTCCGCGGAGCCGTCGTCGAGCTCATGGCTCGCGAGGACCGAGGCGCCACCGATGCCGTCCCGACCGGTCGTCGCCCCGTAGAGGAGAACTAGCTGGCCCCTCCCGGTCGCCTTCGCGCGCATCACCCGGTCCACGGGGAGGAGACCGACGCACATCGCATTGACCAGGCAGTTGTCGCGATAGGCCTCGTCGAACACGCACTCGCCTCCGACCGTCGCGACGCCGACGCTGTTGCCGTACGCGCCGATCCCTCCGACCGCGCGCGAGAGCTCGTGCCCGGGCTCGGCGAAGCGAAGCCCGTCGAGGAGCGCCACCGGTCGCGCGCCCATGGCCACCACGTCGCGGAGGATCCCCCCGACGCCCGTCGCCGCGCCCTGGAACGGCTCGACGGCGGACGGATGATTGTGGCTCTCGACCTTGAAGGCGACCGCGAGCCCGTCGCCCAGGTCGAGGACGCCCGCGTTCTCGCCGGGGCCCTGGAGGACCCGCTCGCCTTCGCCCGGCAGCCGCTTCAGGAGTCGCGCCGAGTGCTTGTAGCCGCAGTGCTCGGACCAGAGGAGCGAGAAGACCGCGAGCTCGAACTCGTTCGGGCCCCGCCCGAGCAGAGCGCGTATGCGGTCGTGCTCGCCGTCGGTGAGCCCGAGGGCGCGGTGGAGCGGCTGGTGCGCCACGCTGCTCAGAGCGGTCCAGTCTAGCCCCGGCCCTCGACGGCCACACCCAGCCGAGGACGACGCACGTAGCCTGCGCAGCGTGAATCGGTACTGGCCGCTGTTGCTCGTGCTCGCCGCGATCTGGGGCGCCTCGTACCTCTTCATCAAGGTCGCGCTCGACGACATCGAGCCGGCGCCGATGATGGCGACCCGCGCGCTCGTCGCCGGGCTCGTGCTCGCCGCCTACCTCGCAATCACGATGGGAGGCGGCCGCGCCCTCGTCGAGCTCCGCCGAAGCTGGCGCCCCGCTGTCGTGCTCGGCACCTTGAACGCCGCGGTGCCGTTCTGGCTCATCGCCTGGGGCGAGCAACACGTCGACTCGAGCGTCGCGGGTATCGCCCAGTCCACCGTGCCGATCTTCACGTTCCTCCTCGCCACCCGCTTCCTTCCGGGCGAGCACGTCGGCACGGCGCGCATCGCGGGCGTCGCAGTCGGCTTCATGGGGGTCGCCGTCCTCGCGGGGTTCGATCCTCGGGGCGGCTGGCTGGCGGTCGTGGGAACGCTCGCCGTCGTCCTGTCGTCGCTGTTCTACGCCTCGGCCGGGGTCTACGGACAGCTGCGCGTGCGGACGGTCGCCGGGCCCGTCCTCGCGGCGGGATCGATGCTCGCCGGAGGACTGCTCCTCGTGCCCGTCTCGCTCTTCCAGCTCCCTTCGCATGCCCCCGACGCCGCCACGATCGGCTCGCTTCTCGGCCTGACGATCCTCGGGACCGCCTTTGCGCAGCTGGTGCTCTTCCGGACGCTCCGCCTCTTCGGCTCGCGCCGGCTGTCGCTCGTCACGTATCTCATCCCCGGCTTCGCCGTCGTCTACGGCGCAGCGCTCCTGGACGAGCCCGTGACCGCGGCCGCGCTCGGAGGGCTGGTGCTGATCCTCGCCGGCGTGGCCCTCGCCTCGGGCGAGCGCCTGCTGCGACCGCGGGCGGCGCAGGAGGAGCCGGCGTGACGGTCTCGATCAGGCGGGCGCGCCCGGACGACGTCGACTTCCTCGTCGCCCTCGTGACACACGAGGACGTCGAGCCGTTCCTCGCGGCCGTCCGCCCGAAGGATCCCGGCGAGATCCTCGCCGAGATCGAGCGCTCGGACGGCGACCCGGAGGCATTTGGCGTCTTCCTCGTCGAAGTCGACGGCGTGCGTGCGGGGACGATGGCGTTCGACCGTGCGAACTGGAGGAGCCGGATCGCGAACCTCGGCGGTCTTGCGATCCACCCGGACTTCCGCGGCGGCCGGGTCGCCGACGAGGCGGCCAGGCTCTTCCAGCGCCACCTCCTCGGCAAGCTCGGCTTCCATCGCCTCCAGCTGGAGATCTACGGCTTCAACGAGCGCGCGATCGCGCACGCGGAGCGGTCGGGATTCGTGCGCGAGGGTGTCCGCCGCAAGGCTTACTGGCGGAACGAGCAGTGGGTCGACGGGGTGCTCTTCGGGCTCGTGGCCGAGGACCTCGCCGGCTGACGACGCTCGCCGCGTAGGCGCTCGCGCGATCGCTCTAGGATCTCGGGATGGCCGACTTCCTGCACACGATGGTTCGCATCACCGACCCCGAGCGGAGCCGCGCGTTCTACGAGGCGCTCGGGTTCCGTTTCAGCCGGGACATGGACATCGTCCGCGACGGGGAGCTCGAAGCGACGAACTACTTCTTCTCGATCGGCGACCGCGAGAACGTCCTCGAGCTGACCTTCAACCACGACGGTCGCTCGTACGAGCTCGGCACGGGCTACGGCCACATCGCGATCGGCGTCGACGACCTCGACGCAACTCTCGCGGCCTTGAAGGAGGAGCACGGGATCGAGCCCGAGCGACCTCCGTACCAGGTGCGCGCCGGTGGCTCGCGGATCTGCTTCGTCCGCGATCCGGACTCGTATCGCATAGAGCTGATCGAGCGCGGTTCCTAGGCCTCAGCCGGGTATGCCGGGCGGGCCGAGGACCCTCGATCCCGTACTCGGCCTGCAGCGGCACCAAGTCGCTCGACGTCGGGCATCGGCGTGCCGGGCCGCGGGAGCGTGGCCGCAGGCGGACGAGGTGGCTCTACGCCTGGCGCACGACCAGAAGGACGCCGCCGGTTGTGACGGTGCGCAGGGGGCTGCAATGCCCTCGGCCGGTCCAAACGCGACGTGGCATGCCACCGAACCCGGGCCGATGCTGTGGTTCGTGTGTAGATGCTGTTCGTATGTATAAGAGTGGCCTCAGTCCTCGCCGAGAGGAGTCCCTGTGTCTCTCGCGGCCGACTATCCGTTCCTCGACGTCCTCTGGACGATGCTCGTCTTCTTTCTCTGGATCGCGTGGTTCTGGCTGCTCATCACCGTGTTCGCGGACATCTTCCGCCGGCACGACCTGTCCGGGCTCGGCAAGACGGGCTGGATCATCCTCACGCTCCTGCTGCCGTTCCTCGGCGTGTTCGTCTACCTGATCACGCAGAGCGACAAGATGGCCGAGCGAAACGTGCAGCGGCTGGAAGCGCAGCAGGCGAAGTTCGACGACTACGTGCGAGCGACCGCGGGAAGCGGCGGTGGAGCGGCGGCCGAGATCGAGAAGGCGAAGGGACTGCTCGACTCGGGTGCGATCTCCCAGGCGGAGTTCGACGCGATCAAGCAGAAGGCCCTCGAGCAGTAGTCGACTCGGCCGGGGCAGAAGCCGTCGGGCCCCTGCCCCGTCTCTCAGCCGGCGGCCACGAGCTCCGCCCCGCGTTCGGCGATCATCACCGTCGGCCAGTTCGTGTGGCCGCTGGGCAAGCGCGGCATCACGGACGCGTCGACGACACGGAGGCGCTCGAGCCCGCGGACACGGAGGTCGGGATCGACGACCGCGAGCGTGTCCGTCCCCATCCGGCACGTCGCGATCGGGTGATAGAGCGTCTGAGAGGTCGCGCGGATGTGCGTGACGAGGTCGTCGTCCGTCCGGGCTCCCTCCCCCGGAAGGAGCTCTCCGGTGACGAAGCCGGCGAGCGGCTCCTGCGCCAGCACACGGCGGGCGAGGCGGAGGCCGCCGACGAGCGTCGCCACGTCCTCGCCGCCGGGATCCGTCAGATAGCGGGGGTCGATCGCGGGTGGATCGAGTGGGTCGGCCGATCGGAGTGTGACGGTGCCGGCGCTCCTCGGCTGGAGGAGCACGGCGCCGACGGTCAGCCCGTCCTCGGTCGGCTGCTTCAGGCCCTCCTGCTCGAAGAGGACGGGCGCGAACAGGAGCTCGAGGTCGGGCGTCCGGAGGTCGGGGCGAGTCCGCACGAACGCCACCGCCTCCCCTACGTTCGACGTGAGGGGGCCGCGGCCGCGCAGCGCCCAGTTGGCCAGGTTCCGCAGTGACTCGGCGGAGGCAAGGGTCGGGGATCCCTCGGTGAGGGCGAACACGCCGCCGACGAGGTGGTCGAGGAGGTTCGCGCCGACGCCCGGGAGCTCATGGACGACGTCGACCCCCGCTTGCTCGAGGGCCTCGCGGGGACCGATTCCGGAAAGCTGGAGCAGGTGCGGCGACCCGATCGCGCCGCTCGCGAGCACGACCTCGCGCTCGACCAGCGCCTCTTCCTCGTCTCCGGGACCGGCCCCCTGGAGGCGATACGCGACCCCCACCGCTCGCCCACGATCGACGAGGACGCGGGTCGCGAGCGCGCCGGTGACCACGGTGAGGTTCGAGCGCCGAAGCGCCGGCCGGAGGTAGCCGTCCACGACGCTGAAGCGGCGACCTCGACGCTGGGAGACACGTACGTAGCCGACGCCCGTGTCGTCGTCCGCGTTCAGGTCGTCGACGAGGGGGATACCGACCGCGTGCGCCGCATGGACGAATGCGTCGGTCAGCACGTGCCGATCCGGCAGCTCGGCAAGCGGGAACGGTCCGGCGCCGCTGCGTGCGAATGCAGGCGCGGCGCTCGCCCACGACCAACCCGGCGCCCACCCGTCGTAGTCGGCGGGACGGCCTCGAAGCACCATCATCGCGTTCATCGCCGCCGAGCCGCCGAGCACGCGACCGCGCGGAAACACGATCTCGCGGCCGTCGAGCCCGGGCTCGGCACCGTCGAGTCGCCCCAGTCGATCTCGCTGCGGTAGAGCTTTGAGAAGGCAGCCGGCACGCGGATGTGAAGCTTCCGCGAGCGTGGACCGGCTTCGATGAGCAGCGCCGAGCGGTCGGGATCCTCGGTCAGCCGCGAGGCGAGGACGCACCCGGCCGTACCCGCGCCCACGATGACGACGTCGTGCACGCGCCCGAGGATACGGCGCCCGTCTTGTTGCAGCTTCGGCGCGAAGCTGTGTCCCATGCGTCATGAGATGACTCGTACGCTCAGCGCGTGGCGACTCCACGAACGACGATGCAGACGGCAGCGACCCCGTGGGGAGCGGCGAGCGTCCTCGAAGAGGTCGCGGTCCCGCAGCGGGCGGGCGAGAAGCGGTTCTCTGTCGTCGTCCAGCTCCTCGAGACGCGAGGCGGCGAGCGCCTGGTCCGGTTCGCGTACACGACCGAGGGATCGGCGAGACGCGGTCCCGTGACGATGCGGGCGCGCGACCTCGAGCGGCTGCGGGCGGCGCTCGAACGTGCGCCCGTTCTAGCCGATGCCCTCGGCTTCTGACATGGGCGCCCGAACCTACGCAGCGG
>JBOHBD010000419.1:0-12548 GCA_050698195.1 Gaiellaceae bacterium | reverse complement strand
GCGACGTCGTCGCAGACCTCGGCGACGACGTTGAGGTTGTGGGTGATGAGGATGATCGTCAGCCCGAGACGTTCGCGCAGCCTGGCGAGGAGGCGAATGATCTGAATCTGGATCGTGACGTCGAGCGCAGTCGTCGGCTCATCCGCGATGAGGAGCTTCGGAGAGCACGCGAGCGCGAGCGCGATCATGGCCCGCTGGGCCATCCCGCCCGAGAGCTCGTGCGGGTACGCGCGCATGACCCGCTCCGCCGCAGGCAGACCGACCGCACCCACCATCTCGAGAGCCCGAGCTCTTGCCTGCTTTCGCGAAACGCCCTCGTGGGTCCGATAGATCTCGGTCAAGAGCGACCCGACGCGCGTGACCGGGTCGAGGAACCCGCGGGGGTCCTGAAAGATCATGCTGATCTCTTTCCCACGCATCTTGCGCATGTCCGACTCGCGCAGAGCGAGCAGGTCTCTCCCCTCGAAGCGGATCTCGCCCCCGGCAATTCGACCCGGAGGTCGCACCAGGCGCATGATCGAGTACGCCGTCACCGACTTACCCGAGCCCGACTCGCCGACGAGGCCCAGGATGCGCCCGCGCGCGACGTCGAGGTCGAGGCCGTCCAGCACTTTCACCGTGCCCTCCGGACTGTCGAAGGAGGTTCGCAGGCCGCGGATCTCGAGCAGCGGCTGTGCGGGCCCGCTCATCTGCGCTTCGGATCGAGCAGGTCCTGTAGGCCGTCGCCGATCAGGTTGAAGCCCATCACGGTGACGGCGATCGCCATGCCCGGGAAGAAGCTGATCCACCACTCGCCGGAGACCACGTACTGAAGACCCATGTTGACCATCACGCCCCACTCGGCGGTGGGGACGCGCACGCCGAGGCCGATGAAGGACAGACCCGCTGCCTCGAGGATCGCGTATCCGGCCTGGAGGGTCGACTGGACGAAGATCGGCGCCATCGAGTTCGGCAGGACGTGCGCGAACAGGAGCCGCGTCCGCGAGCAGCCGATTGCCGTCGCCGCGCGCACGTACTGCGCCTCGCGCACGCTCAGCACTCGGGCGCGCAGCAGCCGCGCGTACACGGGCACGTTGACGAGAGCAATGGCGAAGATGAGGTTCGGGATACTCGGTCCTAGGGCGGCGACCACCCCGAGCGCGAGGATGAAGCTCGGAAACGCGGAGAGCATGTCGCAGCCGCGCATGATCACCTCGTCGGTGAAGCGCCCGAAGAAGCCGGCCACGGCCCCGAGCAGGCAGCCGGCGAGCAAGGCGATCCCCACCGCCCCGAGCGCGATGCCGAGGTCGAGGCGGGCTCCGTACAGAATGCGCGAGAGGATGTCGAAGCCGATCGCGTCGGTCCCGAACGGGTGGTCCCAAGACGGCGGCTGCAGCGTCGCTTCCGGATTGCCCTCGGTCGCGCCATGGGGTGCGATCAGGGGAGCAAGCAAGCCGAGCAGTGCGACGGCGAGGACGATGAGGAGCCCGGCCAGCGTGACCGGGTTGCGGAGGAGGCGCCGCGCCGCCTTCGCGGCGAGACCTTCTGGCGCGCGCGGGACCCGGAGGGTGGTGTCGACCATCAGTACTTCACCCGCGGGTCGAGGGCGAGATAGAGCAGGTCGAGGAGGAGGAAGACGACGACGTACATCGTCGTGGCGTAGAGGATGAAGCCCTGAACGGCCGGGAAGTCGCTGGACGAGATCGAGTTGTAGACGTAGACACCCATCCCAGGCCAGGAGAAGATCGTCTCCACGAGCACCGACCCGCCCAGCAGGTAGCCATAGACGATGGCCACCATCGTCGTCACCGGCAGCATGGCGTTCTTGAGGCAGTGCCGGATCACGCTCGAAGGACGGGCTCCTAGCGCGCGCAGCGCGGTTGCCGGCGCGGAGTCGAGCGCCTCGATCATTCCCTGGCGGACGATTCGCATGACGGGTGCCATCACCGAGAAGCCGAGGACGAACGCGGGCAGCCAGATCGCCTGTACGGACGACCGGAACGCCCCCCAGTTCCAGGTCAGGAGCGAGTCGACGAGGTAGAGGCCCGTGAGGTGCTGCGGAGGCTCGACCTGGGGATCGATGCGGCCGAACGGCGGGGCCGCAACCTTCCACCGGTAGAAGAGGAGATACGAAAGCATGATCCCGGCCCAGAACACCGGTATGGAGATGCCGGCGGTGCCCAGAATCCGAGCCGCGCCGTCGACCCACCCGTCCTTCTTGAGCGCGGCGAGGAGGCCGAGAGGGATGGCGAGCGCGAGCGCGATCAGCAAGGCGACCGTGGTCAGCTCGAACGTCGCCGCGAATCGCCGCGACAGCTCGCTTTGCACCGAGATGCCGGAGACGAGCGACGTGCCGAGGTCACCGTGCACGAGGTCGCGTACGTAGTCGACGTATTGGACGTAGAAGGGGTCGTCGAGGTGGTACTCCCGGCGGATCTCAGCCTTCCGCTCCGGGCTGACGTACGGTCCGGCGATCAGCGCTACGGGATCGCCGGGGATGATGCGCGTCAGCGCGAAGGTGATGAACGTGACCCCGAGAAGGACGGGGACCAGCAGCAAGACGCGCCGGGCGACGTAGAAGCCCAGCTTCATTCCGCTGCCTGGTCGAGCGTCGTTCGCGGTTCGTGCTGCGCTCGAGACCTCCTTATGCCTTGACCAGGTCCGCGTACCGGATGAACTGGTCGGTCGAGTAGTAGGCGAAGCCCCTCACGTTCTTCCGCACCGCCGCGATCCACGGCGGCTGGAACATGAATACCCAGGGAGCGTCTCTGACGATGATCCGCTGCGCCTCGTTCACAGCTCGGATTCGCGCCGGGTCGTTGAGCGGCCGGTTCACGAACTTGTTGACGAGCGAGACGATCCTCGGGTTCTGGTACTTGCCGTACGTGCAGCAGTCCTGCGCGAAGAGCCAGTACAGGTGGTAGAGGGGGTCGTTGTTGATCGAGATCCACGACTGCGACGAGAACCAGAACTTGTGCTTCTTCGCCTGGAGCTGGCCGGTGAACGCCGCGGCGGGCTGCTTGTTGATCGAGACGTCGATCCCGACCTTCTGCAGACCCTGTTGAATCCAGGCCGCCGTCTGCTCGTCGACCGGGTTGCCGGCCGGGATGTCGAGCTGCACCGAGAAGCCCCTCGGGTACCCGGCTCTCCGCAGCAACGTCTTGGCCCTCTCGTAGTCCGTGTCGTACTGCCAGTACCTGAAGCTCGAGCCTGGCGTTCCCTTCGGAATCGGGCTCTTCAGCTGCACGCCCTGGCCGCGCATGACCTCGCGCATGATCGTGTCGTAGGGGATCGCGTACAGGATCGCCTGGCGCACGAGCCTGTTGTCGAACGGCTTCGCGGTCACGTCGAAACCCGCCCAGGCGACCGCGCGCGAGGGGATGCTCAGCACCTTGAGGTTCGCGTCACGCCTGAGCCGCGCGACGTCCTTGAGTGGGATGCCGAGAGCCATGTCCACCCTGCCCGAGCGGATCAGCAGCTCGCGCTGCTGCGCGTCCGGGATCACCTGGAAGCGGATCTCCTTCGTCCGCGTCCGTTCCCAGAACTCCGGGTTGGCCGCGAGCGTCCAGCCCGATCCGACGTCCCAGTCGTCGAGCGTGTACCAGCCGCTCTCCGCGGCATGCGTCTTCAGCCAGGCCTGCGCGTGGGGATCCGCCTTTGTCGCGTGCTCCTCGACGATCTTGGGATTGAGCAAGGCCGAGCCGTAGAACATCGCCATGTTCCCGAAGAGCAGGCTTGAAGGCTTCGGGAGGACGATCCTGAAGCGGCGGCTGTCCAGCACGTCGAACTGGTCGGGCTTCGTGACGCCGATCATCCCGAACAGGAACGAGCCGACGGCGGCCACGCCGAGGCAGCGGTCGAGGCTGAACTTGATGGCCTCCGCGTCGAGCGGGGTCCCATCGGGGAACTGCAGCCCTCTCCGCACCGTGAAGGTGATCTCGGTCCGCTTCCTGTTCCACTTCCACGATTGGACCGCCTGGCCTCGGAACTTGTTCGGATCGGCGTAGCGGATCCCGCCCGGGCCGAGCCGAGAAGGCACCTGGAAGGTGACGGGGATCGCGTAGAGGTTCGTGAGCATGTCCCCGGTCACCGTGTCGGCGCTCGACGTGTGCGGGTCGAGATTCTGCATGTCTCCGTAGTTGGCGACGAACAGCGTCTTGCTCTGCGAGCGTCGGCCGACACGCGCGATCGCGCCAGGTGCTGCGGCCACCTGGCTCGCCAGCGCCCCGGACACTGCCAGGGCGCCGCCGACCGCCGCCGTCTTCACGAGTAGTTCGCGGCGGTCGAGCGGGCTTTCCCAGACTGGAGGCGCGGTCCCTTCGGACCGCTCTTCGTTACTCATGAGCTTCTCCTTTCGAGCCGCACGACCTGAAGCGTGTCCGGATCCAGCACGACTCCGTAGTCACGCTCCGCGTGCGCAAGAGACACGTACTCGTCCCTGACGTCCTCGATCACCTCCTCCACGGGGCGCTCGTGAGGTGGCCCCCACCCGCCGCCCGTTCCTGTGATCAGGCGAGCCATTTCCCCCTTCTCCAGGCGGTAGCGGGCGCACTTCCCGAGGACGACTTCCCGGCCGTCTCGGTGGAAGATCCGCACTTCGTTACGCGACCCTGGGTGCCCGCCGGCGACCCCCCAAGGCGGGAACTTGTGGCGACCGAACGTCGCCGTCAGAAAGACCTCGTCGGCGACCGCTCGGTAGTCCCGGATGCAGCCGCGACCCCCGCGATGTCTGCCGGCGCCTCCTTCCGCCTCCGTGTCGAGGGCGTACTGGTCGACGAGGATCCCGTACCGGGCCTCCGCGATCTCGATCGGTATCACGTACGTCTCGCCGTCGCCCACGCACATCAGCCCCTGTTCGCCCCTCCGCGTCTCGGCCGCGCCCCAGCCTCCGGCCTGGGGCTCGACCAGGAGGAAGAGGTCGTTCGTGTCGGGATGGAGCCCCGCCACGACGACCCCGCACACCGAGAGGAAGTGCCCCGCGGGAAGTCGGTGAGGCACGACCGGGGCCAAGGCCTTCCAGACGAGGTCGGTCACGTACTCCATCGTCTCCCAGTAGGTCGAAACAGGCGCGGGTCGCTCCGCGGTGAAGATCGTGCCCGCCGGGCAGATCAACCGGAGCGGTCGGAAGCACCCCTCGTTGACCGGGATCTGGGGTCCAGTGATCGCCTTGAAGATCGTGCGGACCCCCGAGTGAAGCCCCGTGAGCGTGCAGTTGACCGGGCCCGGCACCTGTGCATGCGTGCCCGTGAAGTCGCATAGGAACTCGTCGTCGGTGATCGTCACCTTCACGCGCACCGGGAAGGGGCCGTTGCCGACTCCGTCGTCGTCGATCATGTCCTCGGCCTCGTAGACGCCCTGCGGCAGCTTCCGCAGCTCGAGGCGCGTGAGCTTCTCGCCGTAGTCGAGGAGCGACTCGATCGAGCCGAGCACGACATCGAGGCCGTACTTGTCGCAGAGCTCGACGAATCGGCGCTCGCCGAGCCGGAGGGACGCCGCCTGCGCGTGCATGTCGCCGAGCGTCATGTCCGGCAGACGAACGTTCGCCTCGATCAGGTCGATCAGGCTCTGCACTGCTCGGCCGCGCTCGTAGAGCTTCACGCACGGGAACTGCAGACCCTCCTGGAAGACCTCGGTAGCGTCGGTCGTCCACGAACCGGGGTCTTTGCCTCCCACCTCTGTCCAGTGTGCCTTCGAGGCCGAGAAGGCAACGAGCTCGCCGTCGTAGAAGATCGGGACCACGAGCGAGACATCCGAGAGGTGCGTCCCGCCGCCCGTGTAGGGATCGTTGGTGATGATTACATCGCCCGGCTCGAGCCCGTCGGCACCGAACTTCTCGAGCGTGTACTTCACCGCGAAGGTCAGCGTCCCGAGGAACCCTGTGACACCGTTTCCCTGCGTGATGAGCTGCCCTCTTGCGTCAGTGAGGCCGGTGGCGAAATCGAGGACCTCGTAGATGATCGTGCTCTTCGAAGTGCGCTGGAGCGCGATGAACATCTCGTCGCCGATCGCGATCAACCCGTCCTTCAGGATCTCGACGGTGAATGGGTCGATGTCCGTTGCCGGTGCGACCGCCATTACGCGACCTCCGTTTCGATGATGAGGTTCCCGTACTCGTCCACGCGCAGCCTTTGGCGCGGGAAGACGACCGTGGAGGCGGCAGGCTCCTCGATCACGGCGGGGCCCTCGAGCTCGGTGCCTGCTCCGAGGCCGGAGCGCTCGTAGATCCGCGCCTCCTGCGTACCGAGCTCGTCGAAGTCGACGTCACGCGTACCTTTCAGCGCTGGTCGAGCGTCGCCGTTCGTCGAGATCCGAGCGAGCTCCGGCTTCCGCACTGCACCGAGGGCGGTCAACCGGAAGTTGACGAACTCGATCGGCGAGGTAAGGCGGAAGGTGTAGAGCTGATCGTGCAGATCGTGAAAGCGTCGCTCGACGTCGTCGCCGCCTCCATTCGTTCCATCCGTGAAGGGGACGTTGACGGTGTGCTCCTGGCCCGCGTAGCGCATATCCGCGGAGCGGACGAACGTCACCTGCTCGGGCTCCATCCCCTCGTCCGCGAACGTGGCCAGGAGCCGCTCCTCGAGACTTCGCCAGAGTCCAGCCAGCTCGTCGGCCGGCAGCGTGTCGACGCGCGCGAAGTAGGTCTGCACGGCATCGTGGCGCAGGTCGCTCGTCAGCATGCCCCAGGCGGAGAAGTGCCCCGGGTAAGGCGGGACGATCACCCGCGGAACCCTCAGCTCCGCGGCGAGGGCGCAAGCGTGCATCGAGCCTCCGCCTCCGAACGCGACCATCGCGAACTCCCGCGGGTCGCGTCCGCGCCGAACGGAGACGAGCTTCAGGAGATGGATCATGTTTGCGTTCGCGATACGGATCACCCCGAGCGCCGCATCCTCCTCATCGACGCCGAGCGACTCCGCGAGCGGCGTCAAGGCGGCCCGCGCACGGTTGACATCGAGCTGTATGCGCCCGCCGAGGAAGTAGTCCGGGTTGATCCGATGGGCGATCACGTTCGCGTCCGTCAACGTCGGCTCTGTCCCGCCCCACCCGTAGCACGCGGGCCCAGGGTCGGCCCCTGCGCTCTGCGGCCCCACCTTGAGCGCTCCGGCGGGATCGATCCACGCGATCGAGCCGCCTCCGGCTCCGATCTCGACGATGTCGACCACGGGGATCTTGATTGGATACCCCGCGAACACCGGCGTGCGCTCGAAGTGGTAGTCGCCGGTGAGGCGGACGGCGCCCCGCTCGACGAGAGACGCCTTGGCGGTCGTGCCGCCGATGTCGAGCGTAATCAAGTTGCCCTCGCCGATCAGCTCGCCGATCGTCGCAGCGCCGATCACACCCCCGACCGGCCCCGACTCGACGAGGTTGATCGGCGTCTGGGCAGCGACCTCGAAGCGCGAGACGCCGCCGTTCGACTGCATCGCGTAGCGGGCTCGAGCGGGAACGTGCGCCTCCTCGAGGCGGTCCGCCAGCGCGGCGAGGTACGTGCCCGCTACCGGCTTGACGTACGCGTCGAGGACCACGGTCGAGGTACGGTCGTACTCGCGCCACTCGTTCGTCAGCTCGTGGGACGCTGTAACTGCCGCCTCGGGCCACTCCTCGCGCACGATCTCGGCGGCGCGGCGCTCATGGGCCGGGTTTGCATACGAGTGCAGGAAGCAGATCGCGACTGCCTGCGCGCCCTGGCGACGGGCTACCACGACGGCGCGGCGCACGTCCTCTTCGTCGAGAGGGGCCAGCACCTCGCCCTTGTAGGTCACACGCTCGGTGACCTCGAGCCTCAGCCGCCGCGGCACGAACGGCCGCGGCTTCTCGTAGAGAAGGTTGTAGAGGTCGGGGCGGTTCGCCTTCTGGATCTCGAGGACGTCACGGAAGCCTCGGGTCGTAATCAGCGCCGTCCTCGCTCCCTTGCGCTCGGTGAGCGCGTTGACGATCACGGTCGTTCCGTGGGCGAGAAACGCGACGCCGTCGAGCTCGGCCTCCGCGATCGCCTCCATGACGCCGTCCTCGAAGCGGCCGGGCGTCGTCGATGCCTTGGCCAGCCCCACCTCGCCGGTCCCCTCGTCGAGATGGACGAGATCGGTGAACGTCCCGCCGATGTCTACAGCGGCCCGCGTTGCCATCGCTAGATCAGTCGCGGTGTGAGCACCCACAGCACGTGCGTGGGCTCACCGGTGTCGTTATGGATTGCGTGGGGGACTGTCGCCGGGAAGTAGATGCTGTCGCCAGGCCCGAGACGGTAGGACGTGCCGGCGACGATGTAGACCAGGCTGCCGGAGAGGACGTATGCGAACTCCTCACCGTCGTGGCTGTAGGGTTCCTCGATCGTCTCGGTCGGCTGCACCGTTACGAGCAGCGGTTCGAGCACGCGATCCCGGGCTCGGTCCGAGAGGAGCTGGTACGTGCGGGTGGACCCCGCAATCGAGATCTCGGTGTGCTCGCCCGCGCGAGTTACGTGCGGCGGGGGATGCTCCTCAGGGACTCCCCCATTGGGCTGGAAGAAGTCGGCAACCTCGCTGTCGAGGGCGTTCGCAACCTTGTACAGCGACGTGAGGGCAAGAGACGACTGCCCTCGCTCGACGAGGGAGAGGAAGCCGATCGAAAATCCGGTCAGCCGGGACAGGTCGCGGAGAGAAAGACCTTGCCGACGCCTGCGGGAACGGATAGCGGCGCCGACGGCCACGACCTCGTCTGAGCGTACGGACGCTCTCTTGTTGGCCGCTGCTTCCTGAGTTCTCGCGCTCATGCTGCCCCGCAAATAGGAGCAGCCCTCTTTTACCACACTGAACAGCCCTATTCAAAGGCCCTCTCCTGACGGAGACGGGCGTTTAGTGAGGGTAAAGCGCCTGATGCGTGACGGCGAGCGCCAGCCGCCGTAGCCCACCGGTCCCGTTGGACGACGCTCCTTGCGCGCGCCGGCCGTCGACACAGCGCTAGGTTGGCGTTCTCCTCGTCGAGGGCGACGAGGTCGGTGACCGTGCCCCCGATGTCGACCGCAACCCGTCTCACCGACGCTGCTCGACGACCTCGAGCCCCCTGGCGTCGAGCACGACGCCGTATTCGCGCTCCGCGGCCTCGCGGCTGACGTAGCCGTCGATCACGTCGGCCCTGACGCGCTCGGGATCGCGCTCGAGAGGGTTCCCGAAGCCTCCCCCGCCGCCGGTTCGGAGCTCGACGACGTCGCCCGGTTCGAGCGGAAGCGCGTTCACCTTCAGCATGTGCCGCTCGCCGCTCCGGCCGGGGTTGACGACGCAGTCGGGTCCAACGGCCTCGCGCCCGCCGAACAGCCCCCACGCCGGGTGGAGCGAGCGCTCGAACCAGAGGTAAAGCCGGGCGGGAGCCTCGAGGTGCATCGTCCGCGAGATCCCGCACCCGCCCCGGAACCTCCCTGGGCCGCCCGTGTCCATGCGGAACGCGTAGTCGCGGATCATCGCCGGATACTTGTTCTCGAAGATCTCCACCGGGTAGTCCTTGAACGCGCCGTTGACGTTGTTGATGAGCCCGTCCTGGCCGTCGCCGCCCTCGAAGCCGCCCCACCCTCCTGGATGCGGGGCCACCATCAGGAAGGGCTCGTCGCCGCGGCGCGGGTCGGTCCCGGCCAGGTAGCAGACCATCGAGTCGCCGTAGTGAGCTCCGGCGACGGCCTCCGGGAGCGCGGGCGCGAGCGCCTTCACGACCAGGTCGATCAGCGTTCCGCACGGGGTGAAGTACCACTGGCAGGCGGCCGGCTCCTCGGCCGAGAAGATCGTCCTCGGCCGCGCCTTCACCTCGAGGGTCTTGAACGTTCCCCCGTCGACGGGGCGCTCGGGATGGATGAGGAGCTTGAACGCGAGGCGCGTGCCGGAGACCGCCTGGGCGAAGCCGCAGTTGACCGGCCCCACGGTCTGTGGCGACGATCCAGCGAGGTCGATCACCATCCGATCGCCGGACACCGTGATGTCGACCCTGATCGGGACCGGCCCGTTGCCGAGTCCGTCGTCGTCGAGGGCCGCTTCTGCGTCGTACGTCCCGTCGGGAATCGCCGACACTGCGGCGCGCTCGAGCTCCTCCGACTGACGGTAGATCTCGTCGCGGGCGGCGACGTAGGTCTCGTAGCCGAACCGGTCGAGGATCGACTGGAAGCGGGCCTCCCCGGTGCGGCAGGCGGCGATCTGGGCGTTCATGTCGCCGATCATCGAGTAGCCGAAGCGGCCGTTGCGCCGGAGAAGGTCGATCACGTCTTCGCGCGGCTCGCCCCGGTCGTGGATGCGGGTCGGCCCCCAGCGAACACCCTCCTGGTAGATCTCGTTCGAGTCCATGGGGCCGCCCGGATCCTTGGCTCCCACGTCGAGCCAGTGCGCGCGCGTCGCCGAGAAGCCGACGAGACGGCCACTCCAGAAGATCGGGGCGAAGATGGTCGCGTCGTTCAGGTGCGTGCCCGTCATATAGGAGTCGTTCATGTGGAAGACGTCGCCCGGACGGAACGCGTCCCAGCCCAGCCGCTCGGCCGTCAGCTTCACGCAGATCTCGAGATTGCCGAGGAAGAGCGGCACGCCCACGGACTGTCCGAGGACGTCGGCGTTCTCGTCGAGGATCGCGACCGCGCAGTCCTTGCCCTCGTAGATGATCGGCGTGTACGAGCTGCGGATGAGGGTCGCGTTCATGTCCTGGGCGCACGAGATGAACGCGTTGCGGATGATCTCGGTGGTGACCGGGTCGGCGGTCATCGTCTCCCGATCACGAGGTTTCCGAACTCGTCGACCTCGAGCCCGTGTCCGGGTGGGACGACAGTCGTCGCCGTCTCCTCCTCGACGACGAGCGGGCCGTCGTGGCGCGCGCGCGGTACGAGGCGCGTGCGTAGGAGCGTCGGCGTCGCGTGCCGCTCCCCGGAGAACACGACCGGCCTCGTCCCGAGCCCGGGCTCGCCTTCGTCGGGCCGGAACGGGGCGGTCTCGGCCGGGATCCGCCCGAACGCGGCGACCCGCAGGTTGACGAACTCGACGGGCGCTCCGGGCGTCGAGTGTCCGTAGCGAACGCGGTGGCCGTCGTGGAACGCGCCGTCGACGACGGCAAGGTCGACCTCGGGCCCGATCGGGACGCTGACGGAGTACTCCTGCCCGACGTAACGCATGTCGGCCGAGCGCTGGAAGTACACGTCGTCGCCGTCGACCTCCTGCTCCCGGAGGAGCTCGATCCCCTCCTGCTCGAGCGCGGCGAAGTGCGAGGCGACCTCGCCGGCATCGAGGTCGGCGAGCGGCCGGTAGAAGGTGCGAACCAGATCGTGCCGCAGGTCGGTCTGGAGCATCCCCCACGCCGAGAACGTCCCGGGGCTCCAGGGGACGATCACCTCGCGGATCTCGAGCTCCTCGGCCAGCCACACGGCGTGCATCGGGCCTGCCCCGCCGAAGGCGACGAGCGCGTAGTCGCGGGGATCGATGCCCTGCTTGACCGTGATCGTCCGCATCGCGTCGGCCATGTTCGCGTTGACGATCGCGAGCACTCCCTCCGCGAAGCTCGTATCGTCGAGGCCGAGCTCGGGCGCCACCGAGTGGAGCGCCCTCTCGGCCGCCTCCGCGTCGAGCCGCATGCGACCGCCGAGAAAGTACTCGGGATCGAGACGGCCGAGGAAGAGGTTCGCATCGGTGACGGTCGGGTCGGCGCCGCCCCGCCCGTAGCACGCCGGCCCTGGCACCGCTCCCGCGCTCTGCGGGCCGACCCGCAGGCCACCCGCCTCGAGCCACGCGAGGGAGCCGCCGCCGGCGCCGATCGTGTGGATGTCGACCAGCGGCATGAGGATCGGCAGGCCCTCGAGCTCGGTCTCGCTGGAGAGCGTCGGGCGCCCCTCGACGACGAGACTGAGATCGAACGAGGTGCCGCCCATGTCCACGCAGAGGAGGTTCGGGCGGCCGGTGAGACGCGAGAGCGCCGCCCCGCCGATCGTTCCCCCCACCGGACCCGAGAGCAGGGTCTGGACGGGCTTGGCGCGAGCTCGGGCAGCTGTGGTGATGCCGCCGCTCGACTGCATGACGTGCAGCGGCGCGCCGACGTCGCGGGCAGCCAGCTCGTCCTCGAGGCTGCGAAGGTAGCCCTCCACCCGAGGCGCGACGTAGGCATTGAGGACCGCAGTCGACGCCCGCTCGTATTCACGCCATTCCCGGGCGATCTCGTGCGAGAGCGTCACGGAGAGGCCGGGGCACTCGCGCACGAGCACCTCGCGTGCGCGCTGCTCGTGCTCGGCGTTCGCGTAGGTGTGGACGAAGCAGACGGCGACCGCCTCGATTCCTTCCCGCCTGACCGCCTCGACGACCGGCCGCAGGCTGCTCTCGTCGAGCGGCGTGTCCACCGACCCGTCCCAGCGGAGGCGCTCGACGACCTCGAAGACGTCGTGCCGCGGAACCAGGCGCTCCGGCTTGCGGTAGCGGAGCGCGTACAGCTCTTTGCGATCGTGGCGCGCGATCGAGTACGCGTCGCGGAGACCGTGGGTCATCAGAAGGAGCACCCGCGTGCCCTTTCGCTCGAGGAACGCGTTGAGCCCGACGGTGGTCCCGTGCACGATGAAGGCGATCGCGGCGAGCTCCGGCACGACCTCGGCG
>JBOHBD010000418.1:0-4289 GCA_050698195.1 Gaiellaceae bacterium | reverse complement strand
GGCCCGCGGGATCCGGCGGGGGTACTACACGGACAACCGCGGGGACGCGCTCATCATGTGGCGTGAGTCGACGCCCTCGGAGAAAGCCTCGTGATCCTGGCGCTCGAGACGTCCTGCGACGAGACGGCAGCGGCGGTGGTCACGGACGACGGCCGTGTGCTGTCGTCCGTGGTGTCGTCCCAGGCAGGGCTCCATGCCCGATATGGCGGCGTCGTCCCCGAGATCGCGTCGCGCCGCCACCTCGAGCTCGTCACGCCGGTCGTTCGCCAGGCGCTCGACGATGCGGCAGCGCCGCTCGAGGAGGTCGAAAGGGTGGCGGTGACACAGGGCCCGGGTCTCGTCGGAGCGCTCCTCGTCGGCCTTTCGTCGGCCAAGGCCATTGCGTGGGCACGCCGACTCCCTCTCGTACCGGTCGACCACCTCGACGGCCATGTCGCCTCGCTCTACCTCGGGGCGGATCCAGTCGAGCCCCCGTTCCTCTGCCTGCTCGCGAGCGGCGGGCACACGTTGCTTCTCGCGGTGCACGAGCGCGGCAGGTCCGAGCGGCTCGGGACGACTCTCGACGACGCCGCGGGGGAGGCCTTCGACAAGGGAGCGCGTCTCCTCGGCCTCGGCTATCCGGGCGGGGCGGAGATCGACCGGCTCGCGCAGGAAGGGGATCGCGAGGCGTTCCCGTTCCCGGTCGCGCGCCTTCCGGGGCTCGACTTCTCCTTCTCCGGGCTGAAGACGGCGCTGCTGTACGCCGTGCGCGACCTCGGTGAGGAGGAGACCGAGCGCCGGCGGGCGGATCTCGCCGCCTCGTACCAGCATGCGATCGTCCGTGCTCTCGCGGGGCGGGTGCGGCAGGCGGCCGCGACGACCGGGCTCGAGCGCCTCGCCGTCGTAGGCGGCGTCGCGGCGAACTCCGCGCTGCGATCCGCGCTCCCCGACGCCCGCTTCGCGCCGCTCGACCTGTGCACGGACAACGCGGCGATGATCGCCTCGGCGGCACGCTTCGCCGACTCACTCCGATATCCGGACTACCTTCGGCTCGATGCCTACGCGTCGCTCTCGTAGGTCTCTCGCGGCGGTCGCACTGGCCTCCGTCGCGGCCCTCCTCGTGAGCGTTGGTGCGCAGGCGCAGGAGCCCCCACCGTCGATCGACGAGGCGGGTTGGCAGGGAGTGCTCGGCGTCCGGGGAACGATCTCGACCGCTCAGCGGTACGTCGTCCTCCTCGACGAGCCCTCGCTTGCAGCTCGCGTGCGCGGGGCAGGCGGCTATGCGACCGAGGTCGAGATGCAGGGATGGACCAGGGACGCCGTCGGCCTGCAAGAGCAGTTCCTCGCACGGATGGCTGCGTCGGGAGCCCGCATCGGAGCCGAGTACCGGTACGTACGAGTCGTCAACGGCTTCTCGGCGCGGCTCGATCCCACCTCGCTCGCGCTGCTCGAGCGCGACCGGGAGGTCGCAGGCGTCTTTCCGGTTCGGGTCGCGTACCCGGCCCAGGCTGAAGCGGCGGAAGGCGTCGTGTTCTCCGCCGTCTCGGGGCTCGGTGTTCCGGGGCTGGACGGAACCGGCGTCACGGTCGCTCTGCTGGACACGGGCGTCGATCCGTCGCACCCGTACCTACGCCGGAGCGTGCTGCCCGGCATCGATCTGATCAACCCCGGCAGCGGCGCGATCGCACAGCCCCATCCGGCGATTCCCGGCCGCCCGGAGCGCCACGCGACGGAGCTGGCCGGGATCATCACCGGATCGGAGGGGCCCGGCGGGCTCCACGGCGTCGCGCCGGGCGCTTCGATCCTGCCGATTCGCGTCGCGGGCTGGCAGCCGGACACCGAGGGCGGCTACACCGTGTACTCGCGAACGGATCAGGTCATCGCGGGGCTCGAGGCGGCGGTCGACCCGAACGAGGACGGGGACACCTTCGACGCCGCTCGCATCGCGCTCGTCGGGGTCGTCGAGCCGTACGCGTCCTTCCCCGACGGGCCGCTCGCGCGCGCCGTCGCGGGTGCCACCGCGCTCGACGTGCTCGTCGTCGTGCCGGCCGGCAACGACGGCAGGGCCGGTCCGAGCTTCGGCAGCATCGCGGGCCCGGGCGGGGCTCCGACGGCGCTCACGGTCGGTGCGGCAGACGGCCGGCCCGACGCGCCGACTGTGCGCGTCCATGTTCGAGCGGGGCTCCGGGTGCTCTTCGAGCGCGCTCTGCCGCTCGGCGGCGCTCCCACGAAGACGGTCGCCGCCGGTGTCGTCCCCGTGACCCGGGCCGAAGCCGCCAAGGGGATTGCGGGCTTCTTCCGCTCCGACGGCGTGAGCATCGTCGCAGGGCGCGCCGCGCTTCTCCCGAGGGGGCTTCTCTCCGAGGAGACGGTCGAGGAGGCGACGACGGCCGGTGCGGTCGCCGTGCTCGTCCACGGGCGTCTGCCTGCGGGAGCCTTCAGTCTCGACGTTCCGGAAGGCATCCCGGTCGTGGGGCTTCCCGACGACCTCGTCCGCGAGGTGCGGGCGATGCTGGCGGCGGGGGTCCCCGTGACCGCTGCCGTCGGAGCCGTCGACGTGGTCGAGAACGACTCCGGTGACCCGGTCGCGGCGTTCTCGTCCCGCGGGCTCGCCTTCGAGGGCATCCTCAAGCCCGACGTCGTGGCAGCGGGGGTCGCGATCCCGACGTCGGAGCCCGGCCGCGGCGAGGAGGGCGATGTTCGCTTCGGCACGGTCAGCGGAACGAGCGTCGCCGCGGCGGTCGCCGCAGGCGCGGCGGCTGTGCTCGCGGAAGGTCGACCGCGCGTCGGGGCAAGGGGCCTCGCGGGCCTGCTCGTCGGATCGGCGCAGAGACGCGATCTCGACGCCGCGGGGTCGGGCGCGGGGCTGGTCGACCTGCGTGAGGCGGTGCGGCAGGAGGTCACCGTGGAGCCCGCGAGCATCTCCTTCGGCATGCCCGTTCGCAGCTCGCTCGAGCTCGAGCGCACGCTGCGTGTGCGAAACGTGTCCACCCGTAGCGTTTCGATCTCGATCCAGACGGCCGCGCTCGCGCCGAAAGGCGTCGAGATCTCGACTGATCCGGAGCGGCTGCGGTTGCGTCCCGGGCGAAGCGCGACCGTCGTCATTCGCGCCGACACGAGCGACCTCTCCGAACGTGCTGGTGCCGCGACCGGGGAGCTCGTGCTCGCGGTCTTGGAGTCGTCCGAAGTCCGTGTTCCGTGGGCGGTCTCCGTCCCGGCTCCGGGGGCGGACCTCCTCTCACGGGTGTCGCTCGAGGCGACCGGCGAGAGAGTCTCGGACGCGACGCCCGTCGTTCTCAGCCTCGTCGCGGGCGCCGTCACGACGAGTCCCGGCCTCCAGATCCGGCCTGTCGACGTCCTCGAGGTGCAGCTTCGGCGTGGCGGCGAGCTCATCGGCGTGCTCGCGAGGCGACGCGAGCTCCTCCCCGGCCGCTACACGTTCGGCCTGACGGGGCGTGGGCCGGACGGCGAGCGCCTTCGGCGCGGGAGCTACCTCGTCCGGGTGGTCGCGAGACCCGGGGACGGGACGCGCCAGCAGTCCGAGGATCTCGTCTACCGCGTGCGGTGATCTGAGGTCTGGCCGAAGTCAGACCCCGCATATACTCGGCGCCGTCCCGACTAGGAGGCCCATGTCGATGAGCACAGCTGAGGTGGTCTCTCACCTCCGCGAGAACCCGTTCGGGCTTGCGAAGGCACAGCTCAAGCGGGTGGGTGAGATCTTCGCCCTCGATCCGAACCTGATTCGCGTCCTGTCCCAGTGCAAGAAGGCCGTCGAGGTCTCGGTCCCGGTTCAGATGGACGACGGGTCGATCGAGGTCTTCCTCGGCTACCGCGTGACCCACAACATCGCGCGCGGCCCCTCCAAGGGCGGCATCCGCTACCACCCGAACCTGACGCTCGACGAATCCAAGGCGCTCGCGATGTGGATGACCTGGAAGTGCTCGCTGATGGGGCTGCCCTTCGGCGGCTCCAAAGGCGGCGTGGTGTGCAACCCGAAGGTCCTGTCGCCGTCGGAGCTCGAACGCATGACGCGGCGCTACACGAGCGAGATCATCAACGACATCGGTCCCGAGCGGGACATCCCCGCACCGGACGTCGGCACGGACGCACGGGTGATGGCGTGGATCTTCGACACCTACTCGATGAACAAGGGCCACTCGGTTCTCGGAGTCGTCACCGGCAAGCCGCTCTCGGTCGGCGGGTCGCTCGGCCGGGAGGAGGCGACGGCCCGGGGCGCGCTGTACTGCATCCAGGCGCTGTCCGTCAAGCAGGCCCAGCGGCTTAGCGACTACTCCGTCGCGGTCCAGGGA
>JBOHBD010000417.1:0-3598 GCA_050698195.1 Gaiellaceae bacterium | reverse complement strand
TCGTCATCCCCCACGACATGGCGCCCACGACGAAGACCGTGGCGAGCGACCAGAGCGCGGTTCGGCTCTCCCCGACCGAGGATGCCAGCACCCGCGCCAGAACCCAGCGACAGCAGATCCAGGTCAGGGCGAGGTAGAGGAGCGCCTGCGTCCGAAGGAAGAGGAGTGAGCTCGACGCTTCGACGAGCCAGTGCTCCAGCCACTCGTGCCAGTAGTTGAGCGGGAGGTTCGCTCCGACGTTGCTGTAGTAGTTGGAGAACCCTCTCGAGGAGGAGAACATCAGCTCTCTGGCGATGACCCAGCCGTCGTCCAGGTAGGCCGGGGAGAGCACCCACCAGCCGAGCAGCACGACGGCGACGACGGCGTCGGGCAATCGCGTGTTGGCAGCGGCGCCTGCCAGCGGCCGCCGCCCGCGTGCCCAGAGCCGCCGAGGGCGAGCGTCGAAGGCGACGAGGAGCAGGGCCACGGTGCCGGCCATGGCCGCGAGCGCCCAGGCGACCGCCTGCCGGGTCGTCGTGGGCGTGGCGTGGACGTGCGTCGTGACGTCGACCGAGGGCGACGTGCCGGACGCGAGGTCGAGGGCGGAGAAGAGCCCGGTGACGACCGGCATCGCCTCGAGGGCACCTTCACGCTGGATGCCGTTCCCGCCCGAGACCGACCACCGACCCCCGGCCATCGACACGCGGTGTGCGCAGTCGTCCACGCCGCCGCCGGGCGGGAGCTCGACGCGATCGACAACCGTCTCGCCCACGCGGACGACGAGCTCCCGGCGCGACTGGGTTATCGCGAGACCGCCGACACGTTCCGGATGTCGCGCGGTCGCGAGCACGGCACCCGGCTCGCCGCCCGGAAGCGTCCGTGGGAGACGGCACGGAACGTCGGCCGTGAGCAGCTCCGGCTGTTGCCGGACGAGGAGGAGCGGTGTGTACCAGAGCCGTTCCGGCGTCCCGGTCGGCAACGTCTCGGGAGGCCACGAGTAGGTCGTGCGGACGCGGTCGGCCGGCCCGAGGGCGCCGATGAGAGCGGACACGAGGGCGACCAGGGCGAGCGCTTGCGCGACACGTATCCGCGCCGGAGCCGGTGGCAAGCTTCGATCGCTAGCGTTCATCGAGAAGGCCGTATAGCGTCGGCGCTTCGCCCGTGGCGCTCAAGCCTTGGCGGGTGGGATGCGCCCATGACCGCGCCACGAGTTCTCGTGTCGATGCGAGATCTGGACCTCGTCGAGCCCGCTCTCGTGGAACCAGCTCTCGAGCTCGGGCCCCTGGATGTACGCCGACGTCGGTGCCACGAGCTGATCGAAGACGATCGCGTAGTTCTGGCGAAAGCTGTAGCTCCCAACGCTCGAGAGGTAGTCGTCGTGTGGGAGCAAGCGTCCCACGGCCGTACCGTGGAGCGGGCGGTAGACGCCGCATGCGACACCGTGGAACCCGAGAGCCAAGGGCCAGGCAAGCCCCCGCAGCACCGAAGGTGGCATCCGCGTCGACAGACGCCGGACCGGCTCGACGACGTTGCGGACGAAACCGTTGTTCTCGTGGCCGTACACCCACACGGCGATCGTTCCGCCGGGACGAACATAGTCGAGCAGCCTCCGAAATCCCTCCGCTGGGTCGGACAGGTGATGGAGGACGCCGATCGAGTAGACGAGGTCGAAGCCGCCCCCTTCTGCGGCGGTGCGCAATGGCAAGCGAAAGAGGTCGCCCTGGACGACGTGCACGTTGTCGAGCTCGGCGAGGGTACGACCCGCCGTCTCGACCGCGTCGCTGAGGTCGACCGCAACCACCTCGCGCGCACCGTACGAGGCCGCGTAGTAGGCATGACGGCCGATGCCGCAACCTGCGTCGAGCACCCGCTTCTCACGGAAGAACTCCGGTTCGATCGGGTGGACCCAGTCGAGGAATTGATCCTCGAACTCGGGATGCATCTCGACGAAGTGCTGCCATTGCCAGCCGAACGCGGACGCCGTCTTGCGCTGCTGCTCGTCGAGCTCCGGCGGGACGAGGCGGGGGATCCCGTGACGGATCGGCCACCGACGATCACAGCCGACACAGACCAGCTCGCCTGCCTCCACGTTGCACGTGTCCGCTTCGCTCTCGACGAGAAGGGGATGGGACGAGACGGGGCAGACGAGGTCCTCGACCAGTTCCCGCTTCATGCGGCCCCTCGTTGGTCGATTCGTTGGCGACCCACGAGAGCGGTGCGTTCGAGCCAGCGGCGGTGCCAGAGCTGAAACACGAAGAGCGTCCACAGGGGCTTTCGATGGTCGCTGCGGCCGTTCATGTGCTCGGTGATCAGTCGTTGGACGACTGCGGGCTCGAAGATCCCCTGGTCTCGGATTCGCGCGGGCGAGAGCTCGTCCTGCAGGGCCTCGCGCAGCGTCCCCTTGAGCCAGTCGGCGACCGGGATGCCGAAGCCCTTCTTCGAACGCGTCGCGATTCCAGCCGGAAGCACGTCCGCCATCGCTCGCTTCAGCAGGACCTTCGTGCCGAAGCGGCGCAGCTTCAGACGCGAGGGAACGCGCGCGAGGAACTCGACGAGCTCGACGTCCAGGAAGGGCGCGCGTACCTCGAGAGAGCACGCCATGCTCGCCCGGTCGACCTTCACGAGCACGTCGTCCTCGAGGTAGGTCTTCGCGTACAGGTAGATGAGCCGCTCGACCCGGTTCCTCGTCGGCGCGTCCGCGAAGAGCCGTCGGTGCTCGTCTAACGGGTCCACGGGGGCGCCGGTGAGGAGCGCCTTCTGCTCGGCCGCGGTGAACGAGCCGAGCCACGTCGGATGGCGCTCCGATGCGGGCGAGCGCGCGCCGCGCAGGAAGCGCTTGAGCTTGAAGTCGAAGCTGAAGTTCTTCGTCGAGACGGGCAGCCGGTTCGCGAGCGGAATCACGACTCGCTCGTTGAGAAGCCGTGGCATGAGGTAGAGGCCGGCCGCACGGTCCGCCTGGAAGGTCGGGTAGCCCGCCAGGAGCTCGTCGCCCCCGTCGCCGCCGAGCGCGACGGTGACCTTCTCGCGCGTGAACCGCGAGAGCAGGTAGGTCGGGAGGATCGACGCGTCGGCGAGCGGCTCGTCGAGGAAGTCGGCCATGGTCGGCAGCACCTCGAGCATCGCGTCGGACGTGAACACCTCTTCGCGATGGTCGGTGCCGAAGTGAGCGGCGACTCGCCGCGCATGTGCCGACTCGTCGAAGCTGCCCTCCGCGAACCCGATCGAGAAGGTCTTGACCGCGTCGGGGGGAAGCACCTCCGTCATCATCGCGACGACCGAGCTCGAGTCGATTCCCCCGCTCAGGAAAGCCCCGAGCGGCACGTCGCTCACCAGCCGGCGCCGGACCGCCTCCCGGAAGTGATGCCTGAACTCCTCGACGTACTCCTCGTCCTTCCGGTCGCGACCTTCCTCGTCGAACGAGAGGTCCCAGTACCGCTCGACGGACGTCCGCCCGTCGCGCCGAACCAGCATATGGCCGCCCGGCAGCTTCCGGACACCCTCGAAGATCGCGTGTGGCGCGGGAACGTACTCGAGGGCGAGGTAGCGCGAGAGGCTCCCGAAGTCGAGCTCACGCGGGCAGCGCGGATGCTGCAGCAGCGCCTTGAGCTCAGATCCGAAC
>JBOHBD010000416.1:0-2780 GCA_050698195.1 Gaiellaceae bacterium | reverse complement strand
CATGACGGCAGTGAGGTGGGCGCGCTCGATGTCCACCGACACTCCCCGAAGGGCGTCGACGGCGGTCTCGCCCTCTCCGTAGCGGCGGGCGACGTCGGCGGCGGCGACGACTGGCCCGGCTCCGTTCACGTTCACTTCTCCCAGCTCCTCTCCTCGAATTGCGCGAACTCTTCCAGCGCGGGCGCTGTTGCACATCGTCCGCGCGAACGAGTTTCGGATCCCCCTACGGGATGACGGCCTTGGTCCCGACCGGAAGGCTACAGCCCTGAGGTCTGCGAAGTGGCAGAGTCCCGGTCATGGACTCGCCGGTCGAGATCCGGGCCCTGCTCGAACGGGTCCGTGCCGGCACTGACGAGCTGCTGAAGCCGATCCGGGACGACGGGCTCGTCGCGCAGGTCTCGCCACTTCAGTTGCCGCTCGTCTGGGATCTCGCGCACATCGCGCAGTTCGAGGAGCTCTGGCTTCTCCGCAACCTGAGCGGCCGCGAACCCGTCGCCGACCTCCACGAGGAGGTGTACGACGCCTTCCAGCACGAAGGCGCGGAGAGCTCGGGGCTCCCGCCCCTGAGCCCGGCGGCGACGCGAGCGTACGCGGCCGACATCCGCGAGCGCGTGCTCGACGTCGTCGACCACGTCGATCTCGAGGCGCCGAACCCGCTTCTCCGCAAGGGCTTCGTCTTCGGACTCGTGCTCCAGCACGAGCTCCAGCATCAGGAGACGATGCTGCAGACGATCCAGCTCAGGACCGAGGTCGAGTATCCCGTGCTCCGTAAGAGCCCACCGGATCGCGCGCCCTCGGGGCCCGACGAGATCCGCATCGAGGCCGGCTCGTTCGTCCTCGGCGCCACCGACGAGCCGTGGGCGTACGACAACGAGCTCGTCCCGCACGAGGTCGAGGTGAGCCCGTTCTTCATCGACCGGACGCCGGTGACCAACGGCGCGTACGCGGAGTTCGTCGGGCACAAGGGCTACCGGTCGCCGAAGCACTGGAGCCCGGAGGGCTGGGAGTGGCGCGAGCGGGAGGACGTCTCCGCACCGGTCTACTGGGAGCTGGGCTCCGACGGCTGGGAGCGAGTCCGTTTCGGCCGCCGCGAGCCGATTCCGCTGGACGAGCCGGTCCAGCACGTCTCGTGGTACGAGGCCGACGCGTACGCCCGCTGGGCGGGGAAGCGGCTCCCGACCGAGGTCGAGTGGGAGCGCGCGGCAGCCTGGG
Organism: Gaiellaceae bacterium; assembly: GCA_050698195.1. Classification (GTDB taxonomy): domain Bacteria; phylum Actinomycetota; class Thermoleophilia; order Gaiellales; family Gaiellaceae; genus GMQP-bins7. The sequence continues at coordinate 1,568 of JBOHBD010000416.1, read as the reverse complement.
ACGAGCGCCGAGGACGGAGCCGCTACCCCTGGGGCCGCGAGTCGACGGGGTTCGAGGCGAACCTCGGCCACACGCGCTTTTCACCGGCCCCGGCCGGCTCGTACGCAGCCGGGGTCAGCCCGTCGGGGTGCGTCCAGCTGACGGGCGACGTGTGGGAGTGGACGTCGTCGTTCTTCCAGCCGTACCCGGGCTTCCTCTCCTTCCCCTACCCCGAGTACTCGGAGGTCTTCTTCGGCGAGGAGTACCGCGTCCTCCGCGGCGGCTCGTGGGCGACCGACGCGATCGTCGCCCGCTCGAGCTTCCGGAACTGGGACCTCCCGCAGCGGCGCCACATCTTCGCCGGCTTTCGCTGCGCCAGGGACGGGTAGACCCAGCGCCAGGGCTCTCGGGGACCTCCGTCCCGAATGTGAAGACCCTGTAACGAGCGGTTTTCGTTTCGTGGGAGCGGGTCAGTCCTCGTACGAGTCCCTCGGGACCGAACGCAGGGCCCGGGGGGAAGCGATTCCGCCCCCAGAAGGGAGTCGAGCATGCTCGACCAGCACCAGTCCCAGCTCGCCGCGCTGGAGGAGCTCGATCGCGACGGCGCGGTCCGGGAGGCGGCCGACAAGGTCGACGCGGCGACGCGTACGGCCTTCCTGAAGAAGGCCGGCGTCGGTCTCGGCACGATCGCGCTGGGCGGCGCGTTCGCGGGCGGGCTGCCCGCGGTCGCCCGCGGCCAGGCGATCCCGCAGACCGACCTCGACATCCTCAACTTCGCGTTGACGCTCGAGTTCCTGGAGTCGGCGTTCTACGCGGAGGCGGTCGAGAACCGTATCGGCGGCAGGAGCGTCACGAATCGGTTCGCGCGCGTCGTCGCCAATCACGAGTCGAGCCACGTCAGGTTCTTGCAGCGGGTCCTCGGCATGAACGCAGTCACGAAGCCGAGGTTCGACTTCAGGGACACGACCTCGAACCTGAGGATGTTCCAGGCGACCGCGGATCTCCTCGAGCACACGGGCGTGCACGCCTACCTCGGACAGGCGGGGAACATCGAATCGGCTGCGGTGCTCATGGGAGCCGCACGGATCCTGCCGGTCGAGGCCCGTCACGCCGCCTGGATCCGCGCGATCCGCTTCCCGAACGGCAGGCCGGGGACGCCGCGGACGCCGGCGCCGGCCGCGTTCGAGGACGGCTTCACGAGGGAGCAGATCCTCGCGCTCGTCAACTCGACCGGGTTCATCGTCTCCAGCTAGGCGTTCGGCAGGAAACGTCCTGGGGTCAGACCGGAGGCCTGGCCCCAGGCACCCGCTCCGTGCCGCGGCGCCCGGAGTCGCTCAGCGCATCAACCCGGCAGCTTCGGTGAGCACGTCGCCGAGGATGGAGACGATCTCGTCGAACTCCGCCTGCCCGGCGACGAGCGGGGGCGAGATCTGGATGACCGGGTCGCCGCGGTCGTCGGCGCGGCAGATCAGGCCCGCGTCGAAGAGCGCGTTCGAGAGGAAGCCGCGCAGCAGGCGCTCGCTTTCCTCGTCGGAGAACGTCTCGCGCGTGTCCCGGTCCTTGACGAGCTCGAGCGCGTAGAAGTAGCC
>JBOHBD010000415.1:0-4025 GCA_050698195.1 Gaiellaceae bacterium | reverse complement strand
GCCCTCTCACGGGGCACCCCAGCCCACCACCCGCTGCCAGCGTAACGAGGAAAGGCGCACACATGGGTCGCGACACGTGCCGAAAGAGTGAAGCTCTGGTCAGGCTGCGACCAGAGCGAGCTCGCGGCCCCGCAGGGTTGTCGAGGTGGAGCCCTCGATCAGGACCTCGACGAGATCCCCCGGCCGAGCCGAGCCCGCGAAGTTGACGGTCGTGTTGCGGCGTGTCCGGCCTCGGAGGAGCGTCGGGTCGGTCCGGCTCGATCCCTCGACGAGAACCTCCTCCGATCGACCTACGCGGTTCGCGTTCCGCTCGGCCGCGACGCTCTGCACGAGGTCGACGAGGCGCTTGAGGCGCTCGTGCTTCACCTCCTCGGGGACCTGGTCGGGTAGCGCAGCCGCCTCGGTGCCGGCGCGGGGCGAGAAGATGAACGTGAAGGCGCTGTCGTAGCGAACCTCCTCGACGACCGCGAGCGTCTCCTCGAAGTCCCGGTCGGTCTCCCCAGGGAAGCCGACCATGAGATCGGAGCCGAGCGCGAGATCGGGGATCGCGGCACGCAGCGTGTCGACGAGCCGGAGGTAGCGCTCGCGGTCGTACGTCCGCCGCATGCGCTTCAGGACGCGCGACGACCCGGACTGCAGCGGCAGGTGGACGTGCTCACAGACCGCGCTGGACTCGGCGATCGCCGCGATCACCGGGGCGCGGAAGTCCTTCGGGTGCGGGCTCGTGAAGCGGATGCGCTCGAGACCGGCGACCGCGTCGCACGCCCGCAGGAGCTCCCCGAAGTGAGTGCTGAGCGCGGGCGCGAGATCCCGACCCCACGAGTTGACGTTCTGACCGAGGAGCGTGACCTCTCTGACGCCTTCTCGTGCGAGCTCCGTGACCTCCGCGACGATCTCGCCCGGCCGCCGGCTCTGCTCGCGGCCGCGCACGGCGGGGACGATGCAGTACGCGCACTTCGAGTTGCAGCCCATCGACACCTGCACCCACGCCTGGAAGCGGCGTTCCCGATGCGTCGGCAGGTGGGCGGCGAAGTGCTCGTGGGTCCCGAACTTGCCTCGCGGCAGCGCGTACCCCCCGGCGCCGAGCCACTCGCCGAGGTGCGGGATCGACCCGGGGCCGAACGCGACGTCCACGAACGGGTACCGCTCGAAGATGCGCTCTCGCTGCGCCTCCGCGTAGCAGCCACCGACGGCGATCACGAGATCGGGTCGCTCACGCTTGCGGGCGGCCGCAGCACCGAGGTAGGCGGCCAGCCGCGTATCCGGCTTCTCGCGGATCGTGCACGTGTTGAAGAGGACCACGTCTGCGTCGTCGGGAGACACGGCCTCACCGAGGCCGAGCGACTCGAGCATGCCCTTGATGCGCTCGGAGTCGTGAGCGTTCATCTGGCAGCCGAACGTCGTGACGTGGTACCGCCTCACGGCCGGACACTGTAGCTCCGGACACGCGGGCAGATCGAGCCGATAGCTGGTGCGACGGCCAACACGCTGCTCGCCGAGAACCAGCGCCGGCAGCAGCTGATCGACGACGGCTCCACCGTCCAGAACCCCGTACACGATTCGCTACCGAGCGGTCGACGGTTGCGGGAACTCGACCGTGACGGCCGCGACCGTGACCGTGCCGGTTCGCGACTAGGCGCGACCCGCTGCGCTCGCCCAGTGCGACAGCTCGCTCCGGTCGGGCGCCTGCCCAGACGTCGTGCTGCTCGACGACGCGCCCGTCCGGGCCGAAGCGCAGCAGCGAGGTTCCGGCAATGGTCTCGACGGAGCCATCCTGCGATGTGATCACGCCCCAGCAGTCGACGGCAGCGCGGTCGTCGTCGACCACCGGCTCGCCGAAGCGGCACTCGGCCTCAGCCTGGTCCCAGAACGCCCACACGAACTCCCGCGGCCCCTGCCGCTCCCGGAAGGGATGCGAGTACAAGGAGGCGTCCTCGGCGTAGAGGGCGGCGATCGCCTCGACGTCCTTCGCCGGGCACGCCCGCGCCCACACGTCCGTCCAGCGTCGCGCAGTGGCTGCGGCGTCTACTTCGCGACCTCGATCGCCCGCGACTCCCGGATGACGATGACCTTGACCTGGCCCGGGTACTCGAGCTGGTCCTCGATCTCGCGGGCGATCTCGTGCGACAGCAGCACGGCGCCGTCGTCGTCGACCTCGCTCGGCTCGACGATGACGCGGATCTCGCGGCCCGCCTGGAGCGCGTAGGCCTTGGCCACGCCGGACTTGGCCGTCGCGATCTCCTCGAGCGCCGCGAGACGGCGGATGTAGTTCTCGAGGCTCTCGCCACGCGCACCTGGGCGCGATGCGGAGACGGCGTCGGCGGCGATCAAGAGCACCGCCTCGACCGTCTGCGGCTGCACCTCGTAGTGATGGGCCTCGATCGCGTGGACGACCCCGTCCGACTCTCCGTAGCGACGCGCGAGCTGCCCCGAGATCAGCGCGTGCGACCCGTCCACCTCGTGGCTCATCGCCTTGCCGACATCGTGGAGGAGCGCGGCGCGCTTGGTCGTCTTGATCCCCGCCTTCAGCTCGGCCGCCATGATCCCGCCGAGGTGAACGACCTCGAGCGTGTGCTTCAGGACGTTCTGGCCGTAGCTCGTCCGGTACCGCAGGCGGCCGAGAATCCGGACGAGCTCTTCGTGCAGCTCACCGCAGTTGGCCTCGAAGACCGCCTGCTCGCCGGCCTGCCGCACGTGCTCGTCGAGCTCCGCCTTCGAGTGGTAGTACATCTCCTCGATTCTCGCCGGGTGGATTCTTCCGTCCTCGATCAGCTTGTCGAGCGTCAGGCGGGCGACCTCGCGCCGAAGCGGGTCGAACGACGAGAGCACGACCGCGTGCGGCGTGTCGTCGATGATGAAGTCCACGCCCGTCAGGTGCTCGAGGGCGCGGATGTTCCGGCCTTCCCGACCGATGATCCGTCCCTTCAGGTCGTCGGAGGCGAGCTCGACAACGGTCACCGTGGCTTCGGCCGTGTGGCTCGCCGCAACGCGCTGAAGCGCATCGGCGACGAGCGCGCGTGCCCGGCGGCGCGCGTCCGCCCGCGCCTCCTCCTCCATCTGCCGAACATCCCGCGCGAGCTCGTGCCGCACGAGGTCCTTCGACCGCTCGAGCAGTTGCTGCTTCGCCTCCTGCACGGTCAGCCCGGAGAGCCTCTCGAGGGCGGTGAGCGCGTCGTCCTTCGCCTCCTTCAGCTCCTCCTGGAGTGCCTTGGCGTGCATCTCGCGATCGCCGAGGCCCTGCTCTCGCCGCGTCAGCTCGTCGAGCTTCGCGTCGATCTCCTCCTCCTTCTGCAGCACCCGCTCCTCGATCTTCACGATCTGGACGCGTCGATCCTGCACCTCGGCCTCGATCTCGCCTCGGAGCTGGACCGCATGCTCGCGCGACTCGACCTGCGCCTCCCGCCGCATGGCCTCGGCCTCCCGCTCGGCGTCGGCGAGGATTCGCGCTCGTGCCGACTCGGCGGCGCGCACGCGCGAACGGGAGAGTGTGAGCAGGAGCGCGGCAGTGACGAGGGCACCGACGAGGATTCCGATGAGCGCCGCGACGACCGTGAGCATGTGACCTCCGGGGAGGAGTCGCTTGTCCGCGGCGGTGCCGCGGCTTGCTCACACCCGCACTCAGCCTGCTCGGCCGCGTCCGACCGTGCACACGAGCCTCAGCTCAGGAGCTGCCGCGCCCTCCGCTACCGGCCGGAGCCTGGCTCTTTCGAGTCGGTCTTCGAGAGCTGGATCGAGTTCACGGGTTCGAAAAGTCTGTAGCGAGCAGGAGAAATGTCAGGTGAAAGCGGAGTCATCCTAGCTCGTTCTCGCGTCCCGCCGCAACGACCGCGACCACCACCTCCTCCGCGAAGCCCTTGGCGCTCAGGTAGCGCGCGGTCTTCGCCCCCGTCCCGCGTCTCGCGACGATCGCGCGGGCCCGCTCGCCCTCCGGCTCGAGCGTCCGGAGCGCGTCTCCGGCGAGGTCGAACGAGATCCCGGCGCGCGTGAGCTCGTGCCGGATGAGCGCATCGCCTGCCCCGCGGGCG
>JBOHBD010000414.1:0-5246 GCA_050698195.1 Gaiellaceae bacterium | reverse complement strand
CGGTGGCGATCGGGGACCTGGACGGGGACGGGGCCCTCGACCTCGCCACCGCCAACCTCTCGGCCGACGTCTCGGTGCTGCTCGGCAACGGCGACGGCACCTTCGCAACCGCCCAGAACCTCGGCCTCGACGGCGGTTTCAACCCGCGCGCGGTGGCGATCGGCGACCTGGACGGGGACGGGGCCCTCGACCTCGCCACCGCCAACGCCGACTCGGACGTCTCGGTGCTGCTCGGCAACGGCGACGGCACCTTCGCCGCCGCCCAGAGCGTCGGCCTCGACGGCGGCGCCTACCCGGTCTCGGTGGCGATCGCCGACCTGGACGGGGACGGTGCCCTCGACCTCGCTACTGCCAACGAACTCTCGGACAACGTCTCGGTGCTGCTCGGCAACGGCGACGGGAGCTTCGCCACCGCTCAGAATCTCGGCCTCGACGGCGGCGACACGCCGGACTCGGTGGCGATCGGCGACCTGGACGGGGACGGTGCCCTCGACCTCGCCACTGCCAACGAACTCTCGGACAACGTCTCGGTGCTGCTCGGCAACGGCGACGGGAGCTTCGCCACCGCTCAGAATCTCGGCCTCAACGGCGGTTTCAGCCCGCGCTCGGTGGCGATCGGTGACCTGGACGGGGACGGCGCCCTCGACCTCGCCACCGCCAACGCCAACACGGACAACGTCTCTGTGCTGCTACAGACTCCGGCGAACCAGGCGCCGGTCGGGAGCGACGACGCCTACGGCCACTTCGGCTCGGACACCGCGCTCGAGGTGTCGGCGGCGCAGGGAGTGCTCGCCAACGACACGGATGCGGACGGCGACGAGCCGACGGCCTCGCTCGTCGGCGGCCCCTCCAACGGTGCGCTGACCCTGGCGGCCGACGGCTCCTTCAGCTACCAGCCGGACGAGGACTTCGTCGGCTCCGACTCGTTCACCTACGTGGCCAGCGACGGCACCGTCGACTCGAACGTCGCGACGGTGACGATCACGGTCGGCGCGGGCTGCAACGGCCGGCAGGCGACCCTGGTCGGAACGAGTGCGAGCGAGAAGCTCGAGGGGACGCCGGGCGACGACGTCATCGCCGGCCTCGGCGGCAACGACAAGCTGCTCGGCAAGGGCGGGAACGACACGCTCTGCGGCGGCGCCGGCGACGAGACGCTGAACGGCGACGTCGGCGACGACTACCTCGACGGCGGCTCGGGCGACGACGTGCTCCGCGCCGACGTCGGCAACGACACCCTGTTCGGGGCCGGCGGGGCTGACCTGCTCATCGGCGACGACGGCGACGACGCGCTCTCGGGCGGGCCTGGGTCGCTCGACGTGTGCCGGGGCGGCAGCGGGACCGACAGCACCGACGCAAGCTGTGAGACCGAAGTCGGAATCCCCTAGAAGAACTGACCCTCATCCGGAACGACCGCGCCAGGCGCACGCCCGGCGCGGTCGCGCTTCTGCGCGGAGGAACTCATGCCGACGGGCGATCCGACTCCCCACAGCGTGATCACGATCGCGACGCTCGAGCCAATGACCTCCGGCTTGTCAGGCCGATTCACTACCTACGGCCGTTTTCGCGGTTAGCAAGCGCGACCAACAGAGCCAGTGCCGCGCAGGACGCGAACGATCTCGCGGAAGAAATCGCGCTTCGCGGCCTTGTAGTCACAGCGAGCAAGCCACCTTCGTGCTCGCGCGCTCGCGGATTCGCAGCGCGTGCGCCGCGAAGACCGCAGCTGCCTCCTCCGCGACAGAATCGGACCAGACAGACGTGAGCCGCGGCTCAGCCATCGCAGGCGAACAACCCTCTAGCGATCACCGTGACTTGCGATGGGTGCCTCTCTTCGCATGCCTGTCCGCATATGGGCTCGATTGCTCGGTGTTCAAGGCCGCGATTCGATCGTGCTGCGGGATGTGTGCGGGATAAGGCCCGCAGCCTGTGTCTGGGCCGAAGAAGATCCCTGCAAAACAGCACATCACGGGCAACTGCCGTGGTGAGCGCGGTTTGGGTACGACCGGGAGCCAAGGTTGCGGGAATTTGCGGCTGCAAGCGGGTTTCGCCGGCTTCAGCCGACGCTGCGAACACGCAGCTCGGCCCGAATCTCGTCCATGAAGGCAACGAAAAGAAGAGAATTGCAGGGCTTTTATGGAGCGTGCCGGGATCGAACCGGCGACCTCCGGCTTGCAAACCCGTTCGATAACCCGACCCCACCTGGCACCGATCGACAGAATCGGCATGCTTGAGCCAAATTCCGCCTTCTCAACGAACGTCGCCCGACACCGTTAGACGGCGGTCCGCTCGCACGGCGCTCGCACTGCCGATGCCTAAATAGGCAACCATCCATATCTATGGCTTCCTCCAGCCGCTCTACGCCAACGCGGGTGACCTAGTCACGTTTCCGTGCTCTCTCGGCCCTTGAGCGCAGATCAGTCACGCTTTCTGCCGAGAGCGTAACTCCGCACTTTCGCGTTGCCGTGCGGTCGTGTCGCGGCCGAGGGGCGAGATTCTATGAATGCGAGCGCGCCGAGCGTGGTGGTCGGAACGGGGGAGAATCTTCGTCGGTGTTACCGCGTTCGCCGGGACGCGCAGGAGCTCGCCCTCGCGCTCGAGGAGTGCGATCCACTCGCGCAGGTCTTTCGGCGGCCCGGCCACGACTGGGTCAGTCTAGGAGCCGCCTTGGGTGGCGGCTCCGAGGGCAGCGTTGACCGCCGCCTGGTAGTGCTCTTCCCCGAGCATCACTTGGCAAGAGCGCAAAGCAGCTGTGACTTGACGCGCATCGTCGAGGAGCACTCCACCGGCTTCGCTTTCGGCCTGTGCCTGCGCCAAGAGTCGAACCGCTCTTTCGGAATCGCCTTCCGCGTTCGCCACGAGGCCCAACATCGCGACCGCGTTCACCCGCGCGTACGCCTCGTCGCCGTCCATCGACCGGTGAAGCGCCGTCTCGGCCGCCGACCGTGCACCGCGAACGTCCCCAAGCGCAAGCCTCGCCCTACTCATACCGACGAGCGAGAAACTGGCCTCGACGGGGTCTCCACTTGCCTCGTACAGCGAGACCGCCTCTTCGTAGAGGGCGAGCGCCCGCGAGGGCGTGTGCCGGCGCTCGGCCAAGAGAGCGAGCGCCTCGAGCGCATGTGCAATCCCGTGAGGATCTCCGTCCTTGCGCCGGATCGACAACGCGCGTTCGGCGTAGTCCTGAGCACGGCCGAAGTCCCCGAGCTGAGCGAGCACGTCACTGGTGTCGCTCAGCGTGGCAGCCAGCCGGGAGAGGACACCACGGCTCTGCTCGAGTCGCTGGAACACCTCGATCCCCTGCTCCTTCAGGGACAACGCCCGTTCGGGGTCGCCGCTGAAGCGCGGGAATTCTCCAGCGGTCGTAAGCGTCCACGCAAAGAGCTCGCTCGGCTCCGACGGCGTCGCGGCTACGCGCGACGCCCAAGCGTCGCCCTCTCGTGCAAGTCCATGGCTGATCCAGTAGAACCACGTGCCGCCGAAGATCCGCTGTGCTGACTCAGCGACCTCGGTTTCAAGCGCCCAAGCGAGCGCGTCACGGATGTTCGGCTGCTCGACACGAAGGAAAGCAAACGCTTCCGGGTCGTAGCGTCGCGCCGGGCCACTCTGCGCAAACGTCGACGTCGCAACGTATTCGAGGTGCCTGTCGCGAAGCGAGTCGTGCTCCTCGGACTCCGCGAGCTGCTCGGCGGCGTACTCCTGGATCGTCTCCAGCATCCAATAGCGCTCGTTCGAGAAGCGGAGGAGGCTCTTCTCCACGAGCGACTGCAGCGTGTCCAGGTCGGCGTCCGCGACCTCCTCGGCGGCCTCGAGCGTGCAGCCGCCCGCGAAGACGGAGAGGCGGGCGAAGAGCTGCTGCTCTTCTGCGGTCAGGAGGTCGTACGACCACTCGATCGTCGCGCGCAGGGTCTGCTGGCGGGGATCGGCGTCGCGTCCGCCTTTCAGCAGATCGAGCCGGTGGGAGAGCCGCTCGAGGATCTGCGAAGGCGAGAGCACCTTCGTGCGGGCGGCGGCGAGCTCGACCGCCAGCGGGAGCGAGTCGAGGCGGGCGCAGAGCTCGGCGATCTCGTCGCTTGCCTCGAGCTGCGAGCGCTCGCAGAAGAGGGCGACCGCCTCGGGCTCGGCGAGCGGCGGCACGGGGTACTCGACCTCGCCGTGCACGCGCAAGAGCTCGCGGCTCGTGACGAGCAGGGTCAAGTTCGGACAGTTCTCGAGCAGCGCCGAGAGCTCGGGCGCGGCCTCGATCACCTGCTCCGCGTTGTCGAGGAGAAGTAGCAGCTCGCGCTCGCCGACGTGCTCTTGGAGGCCGTCCTTGGCCCCAAGTGTCTGGGCGATCGCCTCGGTTACGAGGGCCGGATCGCGGAGCGCGGCGAGCCCCACCCAGAAGACGCCGGCCTTGTACTCGGGCACCAACGTCGCGGCGGCCTCGATCGCGAGCCGCGTCTTCCCCGAGCCGCCGGGGCCGGTGAGCGTGAGGAGCCGCGCGCCGCGCTGGATGCGACCGAGCACGTCCTCGAGCTCCCGCTCTCGGCCCACGAAGGAGCTCGCTGGCCGCGGCAGGTTCGTGTTCGAGATCGTCTTGAGCGGCGGGAAGCTCCCCTCACCAAGCTGGAAGAGGGAGACGGCCGCGTCGATGTCCTTGAGCCGGTGCTCGCCCAGCTCGGTCAGCTCGACTTCGACGAGCTCCGCCGTCGTCGGCGAGACGACGACCTGGTCGCCGTGCCCCGAGGACATGATGCGCGCGGCCGTGTGCACGTCCATCCCCACGTACTTGGGCGGATCGAGTGCGGGAGTCCCCGTGTGGATGCCGACGCGGATCGAGATGGGGCCCGGGGCGAGGCCCGCCATCGCCTCCGAGACCGCGGAAACAGCGTCTTGGGCTGACGAGAAGGCGTAGAAGAACGCATCTCCTTCGTAGTCGACCTCGTAGCCGGCGTGACGGGCAAAGGCCTCCCGCACGATCCGCCGGTGCTCGGCGAGCGCCTCGCGATAGCCTTGCGTTCCCAGCTCCTCGAGCAAACGTGTCGAGCCCTCGATGTCGGTGAAGACGAGGGTCACCGGGCCCGACGGCTGCCGTACGCGACTCATCGGGCGGATTTTCGTGTCGGCATGCTAATAGTTGCAACGTCGGTGCGCCGAACGACACGGGACCGGGCGCTTCCCACAGTGGAGCCATGCAGCCGATCACCACTTCCAAGGAGGCTCCGATGTTCCGCAAGCGCCTCACCCGACTCACCGTCATGGTCATCACC
>JBOHBD010000413.1:0-3936 GCA_050698195.1 Gaiellaceae bacterium | reverse complement strand
ATCTCGAACCGCACGTTGGCGACGCCGGCCGACCTCGCCTCCGCGCGAGCCGTGGCGATGAAGCGCGGCGCCGCGTCGACTCCGACTGCCTCGCCCTCCGGCCCGACGAGCTCCGCGATGCGTAGGGTCGTGTCGCCAAACCCACAGCCGATGTCGAGCGCCCGTTCCCCCGGTCTCGGGGGATGGTGGCGGAGCGCCTCCTCGCCATGAGCCGCGAGCCCCCCGACGACGATCTCGCGGAAGCGAACGTAGCGGTCGAAGAGAACGCCGTCCCAGGCCTCGATCGCCTCCTCGTTCGCGGCTGCGATCGGACTCGCCCGCCGCTCGATGCCTCTTTCCGCAGAGACCACCGGCCGACTACCCGGGCTCGATGTTCTGGTTGTGCCGGAAGAAGTTCGTGGGGTCGAAGCGGCGTTTCAGCGCGCGCAGACGCTCGAGCTTCTCTGCTCCGTAGGCAAGCGCGAGCGCCTCGGGCGCCTCGTCCGAGACGAAGTTCACGTTGACCCCATCGGCAAACGGCTCGAGGGCGGACCAGAAGCCACGCGACCACTCGATGTGGCGTTGGGGCTCGGGATCATCGGGCTCCCAGGCGGCGACGACGTTGATGTCGTGGGCTGCGCCGCGGCGAGGGTAGGCCGTGTCCTGCTCGCCCACCCGGGCGACGGCCCCTCCGAGGGTGTACAGCGAGACGGCCGAGAAGGGAGAGGTGATCGCTCTTGCCCGCTCCGAGATGACTGCGATCGCAGCGTCGCTCAGCGGCTTCAGCTTGCGCGACTTCCAGTAGTAGTGACGGCCGTGGGGGAACGCGGCGTCGAACATCCGCTGGTGAGCCGCATATGGCTTCGGCGCGATGGCGTCGAGGCGGGGCGTGCCGAGCCCGCGCAGTGGGTGCAGCGCGCCCTCGCCGTCAGCGATGGGACCCGCGTACGAGGCCACGAGCGCAACGATGGGCTGCCCGTGCAGCTCCTCGGGAATGACCGGTAGCGGGGGCGCGAGGCGCAGGCTGACGACCACGCCGACCTCGTCCGGTGCCTCGACCATGAGGTCGCGAAGGCCGCGGAGGACGCCCTGGGCGGCCTCGATGGGATAGGCGAGCATCCCCGCCAGCACAGTGGGCCCAAGCGTGTGGAGCTCGTACTCGAGCGAGGTCACGATGCCGAAGTTCCCGCCGCCGCCACGCAGCCCCCAGAAGAGGTCGGGATTCTGCTCGCTGCTCGCCACGAGGAACTCGCCCGTGGCGGTGACGACGTCGCAGGAGCGCAGGTTGTCGATCGCCAGTCCCCACTTGCGCATGAGGTGGCCGATGCCGCCGCCGAGCGTGAGACCTCCGATCCCTGTGTGACTGACGATCCCGCTCGTCGTCGCCAGCTCGAGCGCCTGGGCCTCGCGATCGAGGTGGGCGTTGAGGCAGCCTCCCTGGGCGCGCGCCGTGCGGGCGACGGGATCGACGCGGACTGCGTTCATCGGTGAGAGATCGATCACGAGACCGCCGTCGCATAGGGCATAGCCGGCAACGGCGTGCCCGCCGCCGCGCACCGAGACCGCGAGGTCGCGCTCGCGCGCGAAGCGGACAGCCTCGATCACGTCGGCGGTTCCCGTGCAACGGGCGATCAGCGCGGGGCGACGGTCGATCTGGCCGTTCCAGATCGTGCGCGCCCCATCGTAACCCGGACTGCCGGGATCGATCAGCTCACCCTGAAAGCGCCCGGCGAGCTCCTCGATCACATCCCTCTCGAGTGTCCGCTCGGCAACTGCGGTTCCCATGCCGTTCTCCTCGATCCGATTCTCTGGGGCCTACTCGTCGTAGGCCTGCACGCACTGCGCGCGAGCGATCCTCGCCTGCCGGAGCTCGAGCATCACATGGCACACGACCTCCTGGCCTTCGGGGACTTCGTTCGTCTCGATCGCATGCCGATAAGCATCGAAATCGAGCTGCGTCTGGGTTGCGACCGTCATCTCTTCTCCCTTCTCGCTGTGCCGATGTGGGGGCAAGTTCGCAGGCCCTACGGGCCGAGAGCCAGCGATCGTTCGGTGCGTGCACGGACGTCTCGAGTCTCCCCCCATCGGAGCTCGCCGACTTCGCGAGAGCCGGCCATCTTGGCTCGAGAGCAGAGCTGGCCCGGACGGGCCATCCTGCTCCGCTCCCTGGCTCAGACCAAGCCGTCGCGTGCAGCGCGCGCCGCGGCAGCCGCTCTCGTCGGCTCTCCCAGCTTGCGGAGGATGTTCGCGACGTGCCGGTGCACCGTGTGCTCGCTGAGTACGAGCTGCGATGCGATGGCGCGGTTGCTGCGGCCCGCGGCGACGAGCGCGAGCACCTCTCGTTCCCTCCGCGTGAGCAGGCTTGCGTGCTCGCCCGCGGGCGCGAGCCGGTCGCAGAGCTCGGATGCGACCCTGGCATCCGCTCGTGCCGACAGCTCGACGAACGCTGCCCTGGCCGCCTCCGCCTCCGTTTGCGCCGGCGCCGCGAGGCCGAGCTCCGCGAGGACACGCGCCAGGGCGAGCCGCGCGTGGGCGCGCTCGTACGGGGACTTGCCCGCCCCGTAAAGGTCGACCGCATCCTCGAGCCTCTGTCGAGCGGTCTCCAGGTCTCCCTGGGAAGCGGCCAGAACGCCCGTGCCGTGTGCGGCAGCTGCCCGCGCTCCGTCTGTTGCGACGTTGCCCGCGAGCTCCTCGAGCTCGGCTGCTGCGCGACGGGCCGTGGTCAGCTCTCCCGCAGCGAGCGAAGCGCGGACGAGAACGTTGAGGACGGTGATGCGGCCGAGGCGACCTCCCGCTACCGTCGCGCGCTCGAGACGCTCGGCGAGGAGGAATGCGCTGGGCGCGTCACCCTCGTCGAGGGCAAGCTCCGTCATCCCCAGCCGTGCGACCGGATGAAGCTCCGACTGAGCGAACAGCGAGCGTGCCTCGTCGAAGCGGCCCTGTCGTCTGCGCAACTCGCCCAGGCGTGCCGTCCCCGTCACGAGCGCCGCGCGGCGGCCCGCGCCCAAGACATCGAGCGCAGCCTGAAGCTCGGCTTCTGCCTCGGCCCACGTTCCGCGCTGCAGCAGCACGGCGGCGTACTCGGTCCGGCACACGTTGAAGAGCGTCCGCAGCTCCCACCGTCGCGCGAACTCCTTCACCTGGTCGCACCACTGCGCGGCCCGGTCGACGTCTCCCACGTCCTCGCAGGCCGCGATGAGGTTGCAGCACACCTTCCCGATCCACATCAGGTCATCGACGTCACCGGCCATCGCCGCCGTCGCCGACTCGTCGAGGAGGCGCAGGCCCTCGTCGACGGTCCCCTCGTATACGAGCGCTAGTCCTTCGAGCGAGCGGCCGACGATCTGCACGTCCTCGTTTCCGATCTCGGCTCCGATCTCCGCCGCGCGACTCGCCGCCTCGCGCGCGTGGTCCGGCTCCCCGCCGCTCAATGCGATCTCGGCCTCGCGCACGGCGAGCCACGCGTGCTCGGGGCCGACCGGCTCCTCTGTCAGGAGCCGCGCCGCGCGCTCCAGCCAGCCTCGCGCAACCGCTGCACGGCCCCCGAAGAGCAGCGAGTCCCAGGCGAGCGCGGATGCGACACGGGCGGCGCCGACGCGGTCGCCCCGCGCGCGATACAGCCGATACGCGCGTTCGCGAGCCTCGATCGTCGCGTCCGCGTCGTCGAGCCACCAGTGCGCGATTCCCCGTCCCTCGAGCGCTTCCGGATCGTCCTCGCTCTCCTCGAAGAGCGAGAGGGCCTCTTCCCAGTCGCCCCGCGAGAGCGCTTCCCAGCCGCCACGGACATCGGCCATACGCTTAGTATCCAAGCTCCTGGCACGGCCGAGCTTGATCGGCCGGGCGGGATCGCGTAGATGGGCCTCTGCGCCGAACACGGAGCGCGAGCAGGTTGAGGCTCAGCCTGAGAGCTCTACGCGGAAGCGGACGGTCGGCGGGCTGAGTGGACGAAAGCGCCAC
>JBOHBD010000412.1:0-17209 GCA_050698195.1 Gaiellaceae bacterium | reverse complement strand
CGTCCTGGCCGTTGGCACGCAACGCAGCGGCGACCTCGTCCCACGCCCACGCGCCGAGCCAGAACCCGGGAACCAGGACAACCGGTGCGGTAGTCATTCCTTTATTTTAGGGGCGGGCACCGACATCGCGCATCCGTCTGCCGCGAGCCCCAGCTTGGCGAGGAAGAGCGCCTCGGCCTCGCAGACCCGCGCGAACTCGCCGAGGTGGAGCGACTCGTTGGCGCCGTGAGCGCGCGTGTCAGCGTCCTCGACGCCCGTGACGATGATCGCCGCGTCGGAGCACCGGGCCGCGAAGTCCGAGATGAAGGGGATCGAGCCACCGACGCCCATGTCGAGGGGATCGACGCCGCAGGCGTCACGGAAGGAGGCCTGGTCGTAGACGGGCCCCTCGGCCGCCGCCGCGAAGCCCGATCCGTGCTCCTCGAGCTGTGACCTTCGACGAGCCACACCCCACCGCGGAGGTCCTCCTACGTCAACACCCTGTCACCCACGTCCTGGCCGAGTACATCTAGTCGGGAAGCCAGCCCTCGCGGTACGAAGTGAGCTCGCGCCAGGGGACTCGTCCGTATGCCTCGAGCTCGTCGGTCGTCTCCTCCTCGACCCCCGCGCCGTGGCGGAGCGCGGTTGCGTCCACCGTGTAGCCGCCCCAGTCGGGGCCCTTCGTACGGTCGCGGGCACCGACCGCGAGCACGACCGCAGGCCCGTCGCCCGCCCCGACGATCGTGTGCTTCACCCCGGCGGGGCAGTGCACGAGATCCCACCGCCGGAGTGGGCGCTCCTCGCCCTCGACGATGAGCAACGCCTCGCCGGCGACCACGAGGAAGTCTTCCTGGTCGGCCTCCCAGTGGTACATAGACATCGGGTCCCCCGGCTCGAGGACGAAGACGTTGACGCCGAGCTGCGGGAACTCCGGCTCACCCTCGAACTGGCAGATCGCGCCGCGTCCTCGTGCCCGGCGCCAACGCGCGTCGCGCGCGTTGACGACGAACCAGCCCTCTCCGTCGGGGACGAGCCCGTGCTCGGTCGCCTCGAGCCGCGCCTCAGTGATCACTCCGGGAGCCTGCCTCACCAGCGGGGCTCGGCGCAACCGTCACCTTCCAAGGTCGGCTCGCCGCGCTCGAACGACTTCGGCCCGCGGCGACGAGCCCCTCGCCACCTAAGGCTCGCACCGCCCGCCCTACGCGATCTTCAGTGCGAGCTTGCCCTGCGTGTGGGTCGTCGGCAGCGCGCCGAGCGCTTCGGCTGCCTCCTCCAGCGCGTAGCTCCGCTGGATGAAAACGCGGATCGTGCCGTCGTCCAGCAGCTCCGCGAGGCGCTGGAGGTTCGCCGGTGTCGGCTCCGCCATGACGTTGAAGCGACCGGTACCCTCGCCGGCGGCGCCGAGGGTCGACGCGAGCCGGCCGCCTTCCTTCAGGAGCGATGCATCCGGCTCCTGCGACACCAGGTCGAGAATCGCGTCGACGCCCTGGGGATGCGCGTCACGGACGGCTGCCTCGACGTCGCCGTTCCGGCCGACGACCTCGGCGACGCCGAGCTCGCGAAGGTAGTCCTCGTCCTCGGGGAGCGCGGGTGCGATCACACGCGCGCCCGCGGTGGCTGCGAGCTGGACGAAGAGGCTGCCGACGCCGCCGGCGGCTCCGAGCACGACGACGGTCGCCCCGTCTGTGACGTCGAGAGCGTCGAAAGCGGCGATGGCGCTCAGCCCGGTGAGCGGCGCGGCTCCCGCGTGCGTGAAGTCCACGCCGTGCGGCTTCGGCGCGACCTGGAAGTCGTGCGGGACGGCGATCAGCTCTGCCCAGCTCCCGTCGTGCACGGTCGGGTAGGCGTGAAGGACGAAGCCGAAGACCTCGTCACCCTCGCCGTAGCGAGTCACTCCCGAGCCGACCCGCTCGACGACGCCGGCGAAGTCCCGCCCGATGGTGACCGGGAACTCGTACTCGACGTACTGCTGCAGCCCGCCCGCGGCGATGAGCACGTCGACCGCGTTCACGGAGGAGGCACGCACGCGCACGAGCACGTCGTCGCCGGCGACCTCGGGCTCCGGAACGTCGTCTCGCAGGGACGACTTGGCGTCGAAGCTGTCGAGAGTGAAGGCTCGCATCGCTTGTCCAGCGTGAATCGTAGGTCGCGCATACGCACGCGCGCGGGCTCTGACGCAAAGCGGCCAGAATGGAGGCTTGGCGGCGCGAGACCTGGAAGCCGGCGCGGTGGAGCAGATCGAGATCCGGCGTCTCGGCGCGCCGGAGGTTCGCGAGCAGCTCGACGGGCTCGCGGCTGTCCTCGTCGACTGCGTCGAGGGAGGCGCGTCCGTCGGGTACATGGCGCCCTTCTCGCAGGAGGAGGCACGCCTCGTGTACGAGGCGTACGCGGAGGACGTCGAGCACGGCCGCCGGTTGCTCCTCGCTGCGTTCTCGGAGGGGACGCTCGTCGGCACGGTGCAGGTCGTCTTCGCTGCGCATCCGAACCAGCCCCACCGCGCCGACATCGCGAGGATGCTCGTCCATCGCTCGGCACGAAGGCGCGGCATCGCGCAGCGGCTCATGGAGCAGGCTGAACGAGAGGCGCTCGCGGAGGGCAAGTCGCTGCTCGTCCTGGACGCCGTGACGGGCGACGACGCCGAGCGTCTCTACGAGCGGCTCGGCTGGACGAGGGTCGGCGTGATCCCGAACTACGCGCTCTATCCGGACGGGCGGTTCTGCGACACGACGTTCTTCTTCAAGGCGCTCAGTGGGGACGAGCTGGAGCGAGGCGTTACGAGCGTGTCGTGATGGCCGACGTGCTGCTGTCACACCATGGCCAGGGGGGCTGTGGTACGAAGAACGAGTGGCTCGGGCTCCTCGAGGTAGCGGGACTCGAGGTCGAGGCGCTCTACGGTGGCTTCGACCGAGAGCCGGTGAACGACGAGAGCCACGAGTTCGTGTTCGTCGCGACCCGCGGGAACTGAGCTGCTCGAGGGAACGATCCCGCGCACTTGCGCACGACTGAGCTCCAGCCCTCGACTTTGTGTGCGCCCGATGTCAACGCTTCCTCGCAAGGCCTGTACCGAATCCTCATCGGACCGGCGGCGGTGCAGAGAGAGGGCGTGCATCGTGATCCCGCGATCTAGAGCCACGTGGGCGTCTCGGAGCCGCCTCGTACCTCCTCAGGGTGATCAGCACAGGCGTTCGCGAGGCACGCACCTGCGGGAAAGGAAGCCATGGACATCCATCCCATTCAAACCGGGACGGTGGCGGTCAAAACGCGCCAACGCGAGGGCGTAGGCACCGGCCGTCGCAGGTTTCTCAACATGCTGCTCGACCGCGAGTGGAGTGAGCCGCTGCCGATCCTCGCATGGGTGATCTCACACCCGGAGGGGGTCATCGTGGTCGACACCGGCGAGACCGCACGTGCGACGGAGAGAGGCTACTTCCCGCGTTGGCATCCGTACTTTCGAATGGGCGTCCGTGAGGACGTGACGCCCGAAGACGAGATCGGCCCGCAACTGACGCAGCTGGGGCTCGACCCGGCGGATGTGCGCTGGGTCGTGATGACGCACCTGCACACGGATCACGCCGGAGGGCTCCACCACTTCCCGAGCAGCGAGATCCTTGTGACCCGAACCGAGCTCGAGCATGCTTCCGGGCTGCGTGGCCGACTCCGCGGCTACCTGAACAACCGATTCCCCGACTGGTTGACGCCACGCCCGGTCGAGTTCGCAGACAGTCCTTTCGGGCCGTTTCCGATCAGCGCGCAGCTCACGTCCGCCGGTGACGTTCATCTCGTTCCTGTGCCTGGACACACTCCTGGACAGATGGCCGTCGTGATCGAGGAGGACGACGATCACGTCGTGTTCCTCGCCGGCGACAGCTCCTACACGGAGGAATTCATGGTTCGACGGGTAATCGACGGCGTCTCGCCGAACGACGACGAAGCAAGGCAGACGCTCGATCGGATCCGATCTCTGGCCGCGGAACGGCCCGTCGTCTACCTGCCGTCGCACGACCCCGGATCCGTCGACCGACTCCGTCGGCGTGCGACGGTGACCTCCGAGCCCGGACCGGTGCTCACGACGGCGTAACCGCTCCCTTGCGACTTCCTCACACGATCAGGCGGCTCTCCGCATAGACGGCGGGTCGCCGCTCGTTGGGCAGATGCTCTTCATGAGCATCAGACATGAGCGAGCACACGGTCCAGCGGCCGAGGCGCTCGAGTGAGATCCAGCGCATGTACGAGCAAGCGCGCATACTGGGCCTTCCGGCCGGACCGGGTGCCCATGAAGCGCCGCAGCTGCGCCTCGGGCGTCTTTCCCTGCTGCGCGGATTGCTTCTGGAACGTGCGGAACGATCCGAGCTCCCCCTGGGCATCCAGGACCTCTTCCACGGCGGAAGCACCGAGGGAGCGGATCAGCTCGTCCTCCAGGTCGGCGACGCATGCGTAGAAGCCGAGTCGTTCCATCTCCGCGCGAGTGAGGTCGGAACCGAGGCCGGCCCGCTCGAGACCGCGCTGGAAGTCGCCTGCCTCTGCGACGTCACAGAGGCCTGCCAGTCTGACGTCGTGCCCCTGGGCACCGAACAGATCCAGGAACCTGCCGATGCTCTGCGCACCTCCGATCGGGACGATGGAGATGCCTTCGGCGTCAAGGTTGCGACCACGGCGCTCGGCCAGCGCTTCGAGCGCGACCTGGTCGCTGACCCCTTCGACGATCACGATCGTAGGTGCGAAGGAGCCCTCAGCCGTTTGCCGCCCGTCGACATGCGCGAGCCTGCGGACATCGTCGTTCGAACCCGCCCTGTCTTCCATCTCGATTCCCCGCCTGTCATCTGGAGACGTACGACCGCTCGAGAGTACAGGGGCGCGGCTCACATCCTCGGCGACGAGACTCATCTCGGAAACTGGAGAGAATTGGGGCGGCTGATGCACACGGGCAAGATGCACGCCGACGAGGTCGACACCGACGCATCTCTCGTGCGCCGGTTGCTCGCGGCGCAATTCGCTCAGTGGGCAGACCTTTCGATCGAGCCGGTCCGCTCCGCCGGGACGGACAACGCGCTCTATCGGCTCGGCGACGACATGGTCGTGCGGCTACCGCGCAGGGAGCGGAGCACTGGGACGCTGAAGAAGGAACGCCGGTGGCTGCCGAGACTCGCTCCGTTCCTGCCGCTGGCCGTCCCGGTCCCGCTGGCGGACGGGATGCCCGCCGAGGGCTATCCCTTCGAGTGGTCGGTCTATCGATGGCTGAAGGGCGAGAACGCGACCATGGAGCGCGTCACCGATCTGAGCCGGTTGGCGACCGATCTGGCGCAGTTCGTAGCCGCCTTGCACCAGATAGATCCCACACGCGGCCCGTCGCCCGGGGAACACAACGTCTTCCGCGGTGAGCCGCTGGCAAGGCGAGACGCTCCGACCCGCGCTGCGATCGTCTCCTTGCGCGGCGCGATCGACGCCGGCGCTGTGACCGCGGCCTGGGAATCAGCCCTTCGGTCGCGGGAGTGGGAGCACCCGCCTGTCTGGATCCACGGGGATCTCGACTCACGAAACCTGCTGGTCGAAGAGGGACGCCTGAGCGCCGTCATCGACTTCGGGTGCCTGGGTGTAGGCGACCCCGCGTGCGACGTGATGGTCGCGTGGAAGGTCCTCTCCGCGGACACGCGCGACATCTTCCGGGCCGCACTCTCGGTCGACGAGTCGACCTGGGCGCGGGCTCGCGGCTGGGTGCTCTCCCAGGCGCTGGTGGCCCTGTCCTACTACACCGTGGAGACGAATCCTGTGCTCGTCCTGGAGGCTCGACGATGGCTGGCCGAGGTCCTCGCCGATCACGTGCCGACGTCGGCGGGATCCAGAGTGGCAGACACAGACCCGCTCGGGCCTCAACAGCTGTCGGCGTTGGCTGAGGTCGGGACCCTCCTCGATCGGTCCGGGCTCGAGTACTGGCTCTTCGGCGGCTGGGCGGTCGACTTCCACGTGGGAGCGGTCACACGCGAGCACGACGACGTCGATCTCGCCGTCTGGCTGGAGGACGCCGAGGCGATCCGGGAGCTACTCGAAGCCGAAGGCTGGCGGCACGTCCCGACCGGGGACGAGGACGGAGGCATCGGGTACGAGCTCGGACGTGTCCGACTCGAGCTCACCTATCTGACGAGCGATGACGCCGGCCGCGTGTTCGTTCCTCTGCGAGATCAGAGAGCTCTCTGGTCGGGGGAGTCGTTGGGAAACGACGAGCGCGACCTGCTCGGCGTGCGCTCCCGCGTCCTCGGGCTCGCGCTGCTCAAGCACGGGAAGTCGTCCGCGCGTGACGATCCCGGCGAAGCGGCGAAAGACCGCGCCGACCTCCAGGCGCTGTCTTCGTTGTCGCCCTAGAGCCTCCGGTCGTCGGGCTCGAGGCGCTGTACTTGTGCCCTTGAACGTGAGCGGACCGCATGAGACGGCTCCGGGATCGAGTTCCAGGAGCGCGGAACGCACGAGCTGCGCGGGATTTCGGGCGAGTGGGTGCCGTTCCGCGCGAGCACGACGTACGCGGGTGGCTGAGGGCTCCCCTTCCGGCAGACTGGCTGCATGATCTTCCGCCGCTCGGCTCTCGTGCTGGCGGGACTCGTCGCCCTCTACTTCCGGCTACTGCGGACGCCGATTCTCACCTGGGGAGCTACGGACGCCGAAGCGTCCGCGCGCCTCCCGGGCGACGAGCTGCTCGAGCAGGCGGACGGTGTCGCGACGCGGGCCATCCAGATCGATGCCCCTCCGGCCGCGGTTTGGCCATGGATCGCGCAGATGGGCGCGGCGCCGCGCGGCGGGGCGTACACGTACGACTGGATAGAGAACCTCCTTGGGCTCGACATGCACAGCGCCGATCGCGTCCTGCCGGAGTTCCAGCACCCCGAGGTGGGCGACACCATCGGCTACGGATCGAATCGCATGCGGGTCGAGCGTGTCGAGTCCGAGCGCATGCTCGCATGGCGCTCGGAGGACGGCAACTGGGTCTGGACGTTCGTCCTCGAGGCGCAGAACGGCTCGACGCGGCTGATCAGTCGAAACCGCTTCAGACTCCCGACAGTCGTCGCGCGGCTCGGGATGATCCCGATGGAGCCGGCCTCGCTCGTCATGGAGCGCAAGATGCTCCGCGGGATCAAGGAGCGGGCCGAGCGGCTCGCTCGCGAACAGACGGACCCCGACGCGTCGGTTCCGTCGTGAGCCTCACGCAGTACTACACGGCGACCACGCTCGACGGCTACATCGCCGACCCGAACAACTCGCTGGAGTGGCTGTTCACTCGCCAGCGCGAGCCCGACGGACCTTTGAACTACGACGAGTTCATCGCCGGCGTCGGCGCGATTGCGATGGGCTCGACGACGTACGAGTGGATCCTCGACCACGAGTTCGCGGGGAAGGACCCGGCGGAGTGGAAGTGGCCGTACGACATTCCCTGCTGGGTCTTCACGCACCGGCAGCTCCCCGTCGTTCCCGGCGCGCGGATCGAGTTCACGAGCGCCGACATCGCAGCCGTGCACGAGGAGATGGTCGCCGCCGCGGGTGGGCGAAACGTCTGGATCGTCGGCGGCGGAGACCTGGCCGGCCAGTTCGCCGACGCGGGGCTCCTGGACGAGGTGATCGTGATGATCGCGCCCGTGGCGCTGGGTGCGGGCGCACCTCTGCTGCCGCGACGGATCGAGCTGCGTCTCGAGGAGCTCGGACGGAACGGCGACTTCGCCGCCGCGAGGTACTCCGTCGTGCGGCCACGCGCGTGACGCGGATAGAGCGGTTGGTGCTCTCCGAGGCCCGACGCGGCGCCCCTATCATCCCATCGTGGTTCGCGAGGCTCCGCTCGAGCAGACCGGCGTCGGGCTCATGCCGGCCGGTGAGGGATGGTTCGTCTTGAACGCGCACGAGGCCCGCTGGTGGAACTTCGAAGGGCGGGGGAGAACGCCCGGCCTCATAGGCCGAGGGGACTTCCCGCAACTCGGGGTCGGCCTGACCGTGCTCGCGCCGGGCGCGCCGATGTCGATGTACCACTGGGAGACCGATCAGGAAGACTTCCTCGTCCTCTCCGGCGAGGCTCTGCTCATCATCGAGGGCGAAGAGCGGCGACTCCGGCAGTGGGACTTCGTCCACTGCCCCGCCGGGACAAACCACGTCATCGTCGGGGCGGGAGATGCACCCTGCATCATCTTCGCCGTGGGTGCGCGCGAGAATCACACCGTCCGCGCGCCCGACGGCACGCTTCGGGGAGCCGACGACTGGGGCGCGTACACGGTCGACGAGGCTGCGCTTCGCCACGGCGCGGGCGTCGAGGAGGAGACGACGGACGCGGATGTTGCGTACGCGCGCTTCCCGGAGCCGGAGCCGACGCGCTATCGCAACGGCTGGCTTCCCCGCTGGGCGCGGTAGCGGGCCGTCGGGATGGCACAGCGACTCGTCACAGAGCGGACGGCGTGCGTGCGAGTCGGGCAACGAGGCGATCGACCGTGTCGCGCCAGCCGTCGCGGATACCCATCGACCACCATTCCTGCACGCTCTCTTCCGAGAGCATCGCGGGAAGCTCGACGTGAACGGTCATCTCGGTACGGCCGTCGACCTGGTTGAGCGTCACCGTGACGAGCGGGCTGTCGTCGAGTCGGTCGGGGTCGAGCTTCAGCCACCCGTCCGTCGCGCCCCAGGCGAACACGAGCTTCTCGTCGGGGACGACCTCGCGATAGATGCCGCCTGTGACGTAGGCCGTGCTCTCGTCGATGACCATGTGCTGGCGCCAGACGCCGCCGACGCGCAGGTCGAGTTCGATCGGCTCGTTCGGTTTGGGCTGGGCGTCGTTGTAGAACCAGTCGAGGTGGTCCGGGTCGGTCCATGCCCGGAACACCTTCGCGGGCGGCGCGTCGAGCGTCCAGGTGAGGGTGAAGTCGCGTCGCGTGCGGATGTCGTTCGTCATGACTCCTCCTGTTCTCGTTCGTTCGCGAGCTGCTGCTCGAGGCGGGCGAGGCGCTCCTCGAAGAAGGCGCGGTACGGCTCCATCCACGCGTCCGTCTCCGCGAGGGGCGTCGCGTTGAGACGGCATGGGCGCCATTGCGCAGACCGGCCCTTGACGACGAGGCCCGCCCGCTCGAGCACCTTAAGATGGCGCGACACCGACGGGAGGCTCATCGCGTGCGGCGCGGCCAGCTCGTTGACCGTCGCCTCCCCCTCCAAGAGCCGAGCGAGGATCGCGCGACGCGTGGGGTCGGCGAGAGCGGCGAACGTGATGCTGAGGGGGTCGTTCTTCATTTAGCAGGGTTAGTAATTAGCAAATCGGCTTAGTACGTGTCAAGCGCGCTCTGACACGCGTCCTCGAGTTGCGGACGCGGAAGGACATGTCTGTAGCGTGCGCGCGTGGGCGAGCGCGTCCTCACGCTGCGCGAGCTGAACCGCGCGACGCTGGCGCGTCAGCTCCTGCTGGAGCGGAAGCGGCTCTCGCCGACGTCGGTGATCGAGCGCCTGGTCGGGGTGCAGGCGCAGTGGCCGCCGGCCCCGTACCTCGGTATCTGGACGCGCACGACGAGCTTCCGGCGCGAGGCGCTCGAGCGTCTGCTCGCGCGGGCCGAGGTCGTGAAGGCGACCGTGGTGCGGCAGACGCTGCACCTCGTCACTCTGCGGGACTACGCGCTCCTGCGCGCGGCGCTCAGCGAGACGAACTTCCCGTGGGAGTCGTCTCTTGCGAAGCGTCTTGCGCCGTCGGTGCGGACCCTCGCCGGAGACGGTCCCGTGACCACTGCGGACGCCCTGGCGCATCTCGAGCGCGAGCACGAGCTCACCGGCGTGAGCGCGCGCCGCGCCTGGCGCGCAGCGCGCGTGCGCGCGCACCTCCTGCACCACCCCGAGACGGCGCTCTGGCACGCGCGTCCCGCGGGCCGGTTCGTCGCGCTCGAGGAACCGGAGGCGCACGACCCGCTCGAGGCGCGCGCCGAGATCCTGCGTCGGTACCTCGCTGCGTTCGGGCCCGCGTCGCGCCGCGACATGGTCGCATGGAGCATGATGCACGTGCCCGAGATCCAGCGGGCGCTCGACCGGCTCGAGCCGCTGCGCCGCTTCCGCGACGAGCACGGCCGCGAGTTGCTCGACGTCCCTCGCGCGCCGCTGCCGGACCCCGGAACCCCCGCGCCCGTTCGCTTCCTGCCGAAATGGGACAACGTGCTCCTCGCCTTCGCGGATCGGACGCGCGTGCTCCCGGAGCAGTACCGCAAGAGGGTCATCCGCATGAACGGCGACGTCGCGCAGACGTTCCTCGTCGACGGGTTCGTCGCGGGCACGTGGCGCTTCGACAACGGCGTGGTACTCGAGCCGTTCGCGGCGCTCTCACGCTCGGTGCGACGCGAGGTCGAGGACGAGGCCGGGCGGCTGGAAGCGTTTCTCGCCGACTGATCTCCACAGCGCGCCGGGCTCCCGAGAGGAGAGGGCCCGGCGGCCGGGTGCGTTCAGCCGAGGAGGTACCGCGCGCGAAGAGCCGCGGCTGTACGCGCCGGGAGGACGTTGGCGTCGAGGAGCTCCTCGACGGTCGCGGATGCGAACGTCGACTGGTCGACGAGGAGCGCCCGGTAACGGCTGCACGCGTCGGCGAAGTCCGTGTTGCCGGCGGGGTGGACGACGACGTAGCGGCCCCAGCTCCACGCGCGGCTCGGGTGCTGGAGCATCGACAGCACCAGCAGGTGGTCGAGCCAGATGTGGATGAGGTCGGTCCCGTTGACCGCGTCGATCGCCCCCGGGCCGAAGAAGCCCGACCTGTCGGTGATCTCGCGATACCGCGGCAGCCGGCTCGGCTTCGGTGGCTGCCGCCTGTTCACCTCGTGGTACGCGGTCACGACGCCGAGGATCCCCTGGGTGCCGTCGCCGAGGTCTAGCACGAACCCGACGTCGAACGCGACGAGGTTGCCGAGCCAGGCCGGATCGAGCCGCCCCGGCGAATGCGCGAAGCGGGCGTCGGACACGGTGCCCGGCAGGTCCGGCCACCAGGTGTGGACGGTCCGGTCGGCGAGCCCGAGGTCGGCGGCCAGGTCGCCGAAGAGGTTCAAGGCCAGCGCAGCCGGCCACAGGAGCTCCGCCCACAGGCGCTGCTGGCCGAAGCTCTGGTGACGTTCGATGACGGACGTGCGAGCCCTCGCCGCCTCGAGGGCCGCGGCGGTGAGGAAGGTCGCGCCCGTGTCGCGGGCGTAGTCGAGCGGGAGGCGACTCCCCGCAGGACGGGACGGCGCGCCTTCACGCGGGGCGATCGGCTGCGAGCCGATCGGGTGCCCGTTCGCCTCGCGCCACTGCGCCTGGTGGTAGCGCAGCCTCCGCCGGAAGTCGGTCATCTCGGGCTTCCCCGGCACGCGGTCGACCTCCTCCCAGCAGTAGGCGGCTTCGAGCTCCTCCCTCGACGGAGCCTCAGTCACGGTGTTCGAGGAAGGCGAGCACCCGCTGCGTGAGCAGCGTGGCGGCGCTCTCGTCGTAGCTCGGCAGGCTGTTGTCGGCGAAGTAGTGCTGGTCGCCGGGGTAGAGGAACAGCTCAGCGCCCTCGGCCGACTCGACGAGCTCGCGGGCAGCGTCGATGTCGCCCTCGCCGACGAAGATCGGGTCGGCGTCCATCCCGTGGATCTGCACCGGCACGTCCGCCGGCCACGACGTCCCGAACTCCGACATGGGCACACAGGAGTAGAAGAAGAGCGCCCCGCGCGCGCCCGGGCGCGTCTGCGCCAGCTTCTGCGCCGGCACCACCCCGAGCGAGAAGCCCGCGTAGACGAGCTCGCTCGGCAACTCCTCCGCCGCTCGCACCCCGCGCTCGATGATCTCGCCGAATCCGATCTCCTCGGCGTAGGCGATGCCTTCGTCGATCGAGCCGAAGGTGCGGCCGCCGAAGAGGTCGGGAGTGTGCACGGTATGGCCCGCGCGCCGCAGCTCGTCCGCGAAGGCGTGGAAGCCCTCGGTCTGCCCCTGTGCGTGGTGGAAGAGCAATACCTCCGCCATCTCGTCTCCTTCGTGTCGCGATGCTCGTTGACGTCCGACGAACGATCTAGAATTCTCGATCGATCGAAGAGTCTAGATCGATCGAGAGATGTCGATCAACCCCTCGTCGATACCGGACTACGAGCTCGCCGACCGTCTCGTGGTGACGACCCCGGCGCAGCTTCGCGCGATCGCGGACCCGCTGCGTGCCACCATCCTGGATCTGATGCTCGAACGGGCGGCGACGGTGGCCGAGCTTGCCGCCGCAGTCCAGCGTCCGAAGAGCACCGTCGCCCACCACGTAAACGTCCTGGCGGGGGCGGGCCTGTTGCGGGTCGTGCGCACGAGGCGGGTACGCGCCATCGACGAGCGCTACTACGGCCGCACGGCGCGCGTGTTCTACGTCGGGGTCGTGAACCGTCCGGGCGAGGACCCGACGACCGTACACGCCAACGCGCTGTCGGTCGCCGCCGCCGAGTCGGTCCCGGCCCACGAGGCCGATCAGCTACGCACGATCCTTCGCCACGCCCGCATCCCGGCGGAGCGCGCGGCGGAGTTCTGGGAGCGGGTGGTCGATGCGCTGAGCCGGGAGTTCGCGCAGCTGCCCCGCTCCGGCGATACCGTGTACGGCTTCGCGGCCGGCCTCTATCCGACCGACTACCCCACCCTGCCCGACTCCGACGACGAGTCCGCCGACGGATCGGCGGACGAGGCTTGAGACAGGCCCGAGCAGCACGCTCGCGCAGCCGGTTCACCTCCCGGTCGGATCGGCTGCGAGCAGTACGGTGGCCCGCATGACGGAGACGGCCTCGACGCCGCCGCTCACGATCGTCCCCGCCCACGAGGCGAGCTGGGAGGATCTCCAGGCGGTGTTCGGCACGCGCGGGGCCGCGGCCGCGTGCCAGTGCCAGCGGTACAAGCTGCGGCCGAGGGAGTCGTTTGCCTCCTTTCCCGCCGAGGAGCGCGCCTTCCGGCTCCGCACGCAGACCGACTGCGGTCACTTCTGGGCCGTGACGTGCGTCTTCACCCGCGCGGGGTTCCGACGCCAAGGCATCAGCTCGTGCGGGCCGCCGTCGACTTCGCGCGGCGACGCGGTGCCCGTGCGCTCGAGGGATACCCGATGATCACGGAGCCCGGAAAGGAGATCACCTGGGGAGAGCTCCATGTCGGCAGCCGCAGCATCTTCGAGGCGGCCGGGTTCGACGAGGTCAGCCACCCGACTTCACGCCGGGTCGTGATGCGGATCGACTTCTAGCGGCGAGCCGGCTTCGTGCGTCAGGAGAGCGCGCGCTCGAGGGGCGGCTCGGTCGGTGGGCGCGCCGTGCGTCGGAAGCACGAGCTCGACCGGCAGCTCGAGCAGCGGGCGCAGCACCGCGAGCATCTGCTCGCGCGTCACCTCCTCGGATAGCCAGTCGACCGGGAGCTCGAGTCCGTTGCCGCGGTCGATCAGCGTGTCGCCAGCGACGAGCGCGCGCCGGCTTTCGACCCAGAGCACGAGGTCGTTCGGGAAGATCCCCGGGGAACGCCTCGACTCCGACGGGCAGGCGATCGCCAGCCGGATACAGGTGCGCCTCACCCGTGTCCCCGGCGCTCATGCCACGGGCAGGTGAGCATGATCGCCGTCTCGCGGCCGGCAGCGCGCTCCTCGATCTCGCCCGGCGCCGAAAGCGGGTCGAACAGGAGCAGGCGCTCGCCGTCGGCGATCGCGTAGGACGAGACCACCTCGTCCCACTCCTCCCCCGGCTTCCAGTCCGAGTGTGGCGCCCCCCACTGCCACACGCTTGGCTGCAGCTCGCGCACGGCGCGATCCTGGTTACCGCCCGTGGGGGCGCTCGAGCGTGGCAGGCAGGGCCAGCCAGCGATGCCGTCGGTGGTCGTACCCGGACTCCGTCGGCGGCGGGAAGGACGGGTCGGCGAACGAGCCGACTGAGACCACGATCAGATCCGGCTCGTCCGGTTCCGTGTAGAAGACCTGCGAGCCGCACTCGGGGCAGAAGTGAAAGACGTGCTCCTTCCTGTCCTCCTCGTCGGAGACCCGCAGGTAGTCGCCGAAGCGGCCAACGACGTGCACTTGTTCCGATGTGAACGCCGCCTGCATGCCGAAGGCACTTCCCGTCCGACGTTGGCAGGCAAGGCAGTGACACATGGAGACCACAAACGGATCGCCCGCCACTTCCAGACGAAGTTGCCCACAGTGACAGGTGGCCTCTCGGGTAGCCATCGTCACGCAAACGTACCGAAGCGTCGGTCGCCGCTCGCACCGCCGCATGCGGGCGGTCGACGAGGGACATTCCCGATCACCGGCTTACGGCAGCGTCGAGGTCGTCGAGATCATCGAGAAAAGTCGCCTGACGCAGTGTCCGGCGCGTCGGCGCGACAGTGGATCGAGCGGAGCCAGAGGAGCTCGCAGCCCCGGTCTCATGTCAGAGACCGCTCGAGCCGCTCGAGAGTCTCCGTCCAGCCCGTCTCGTGTAGTGCTCGCCGGGCCTCGGTCGCGAACGGCCCCTGATCGAGGACCAGCTTCGTTCCCTCGCGACGCTCGAGGAACGAGAGCGTCACCATCGTTTGCCGGTCGTCCGGATCGGGCTCCTCCCACTCGAACGTGTACACGAGGCGCCGCGGCGGATCGACCTCGACGAGCTCGCCGCGCAGGTGGAACGCCTCTCCGTCCGGCGGCTGCATTCTGATGCGGTACCGCCCGCCCTCGCGCCCGTCTAGGTCGACCCGGGCAGAGGTGAAGCCGGCGGGCCCCCACCACTCGGCGAGCGTCTCCGGGTCAAGGCATGCCGCGAAGACGCGCTCCGTCGGCGCCGGCAAGACCTTCTCCAGGTGCAACATCAGGCCACCGGAGTCGCCGGTCACCCGCCGATTATCCGCCCGCGCGACTGGGGTTCACAAGCAGTCAGGCTTTGCGCGCGTCGAATCAACTGGCGCTGCTGAAGCGCGCGAAGCGCACTGCGAGGCGTTCCGAGTCCGGTCGCCAAAGCGGCTTCGTTGGCGCCTCGATGTCGTGCCGTGGAATCCCTTCAGGACGTCGAGCATCGGGCCGTCCTCGTCGTCGAGGAGACGGCGCGAGACGTGGACCTTGAGATTCGGATCGATTCCGATTAGGTCCTCGTCGAAGGCGCGGTGGTGGATGGAGCAGAAGCTGAGCCCGTTGCTGACGACCGGCTCGCCCGCCTCCTCGGCGTCCCCGACGATGTGCGCAGCGTCGAGCAGTCGCACCTCGCGTAGCCAGCAGATCGCGCAGCGGTCGCGGTACGCGGGCAGGACGGCGCCGCGGAATTGCGCCTGGTGGATGCGCTGCTTGACCTCGCGGACGACGTAGCGCCGCTCGATCTCGTCCGGGATGTGGACGGGCTCGCGCTCGTCGTACGGCCCGCGCATCTTCCCGAAGGTCAGAAGGACGCGGAGCTCGGCGGGCTCGTCCTCCTCGACGTAGGTGGGATAGATCGGCCGGTACCCGTTCGGCCGCGTGCCGACGAAGTAGACGAGCGGCACGTCGAGCAGGTGCGCGCTCCGGAGCCAGCGGTTGAAGTGGTTGTTCGGGTCGTCGCCCTGGTAGCGGTATAGGACGCCGTCAGGCGTCTGCTCGTCGCGGTAGCGGTCCTGCTTGTACGAGCTGTTGACGGACAGGGCGGCCGGCCCGCGCTGCACGTCGGCCGCGCGGTAGATGCCGAAGGCGCGGTTGAGGAACGGGACGCGGCGACCGCGGAAGTTGAACCCCTCGGCGAGCGCAGCGTACGGGACGTCGGCTCCCCACTTCGCCTGGAGCACGTCGAGCGCCGCAAAGCACGCGCTCCTGACGTCGTCGTCGCGCACGCGTCAGATTCTCGGCCGTCGTAACGAGCTACGTCAAACCAGCTTGCGCTCTGTCATCCGTCCGAGCATGAACAGCCTCCTCAGTGGACTACGGCTGGAATGTTCCCTGAACGCCATCGCCGCGAGCTCAGCGTCTCGACTCGGTCGACCCCAAAGTCGAGCATCGACGGTAAGGATGGTGGGCGCGGATGACCTGAACGCACGCACAGGCGAGCGCGTTCGTCAGCTGACGGCGCTCTCGACGCCCGCGGCGAGTCGCGTCCAGTGGATCTGTGTCTCCCACAGGCGCCGGTACTCACCAGTGGCGAGGAGTGATCGCACCTCGTCGAGTAGAGGTAGTCGCTCGTCGTCGGGGAGGTCGGCGAGCCAGCCCATCGAGGCGAAGTACCCCACCAGCCCTTCGCGGTCGAGCGTCTGGGGATTCGGCACCCGCATCTCCTGGAGCGGCTCGAAGGAGCGCTCCGGCAGTGGCCACTCGCCCGACCCGTAGCGGGGCCCTCCGAGGTCGAGCGGGTCGTAGCGCACCTCGCCCGGCTTCGGGCCCCGCTTGGTCAACAGCTCCTCCACCGCCGCGGTCGACGGCTCCCACGGTCCCGCCGGGACGTTCCACATCAAGACGATCGCGCCGTGCGGACGCAAGACGCGGGCGATCTCGGCGACCGCACGCTGTCGTCGAACCAGTGGAACGCCTGGGCAGCGAAGACCGCGTCGACCGAGGCGTCAGCGAGCGGGATCTCTTGGCCGGTCCCGGTAAGCGCCTCGGCTTCCGGGCAGAGCGTCTCGAGCATGCGGCGCATCGCCTCGGCCGGCTCTACGGCGACGACGTGGCCGAACGCGGGGACAAGCAGCCGCGTCAGCTTCCCCGTGCCCGCGCCGAGGTCGACCACCGTCGCGGTCGGCGGGAGCCCCGGGATGTCGACGACCTCGGGCGGCCAGCAGGGGCGGCCGCGCTCGTAGTCCTCGGGCCAGCGATCGAGGCTACCGGCCGGCATGCTCCAGGTATCCGCCAACGCGGGCGACTGTACAGAACCGACGACCGAGGAGGGACCTCACCAAACCTCGCGCACTAGGCAGGCAACGGGTCGGGCTCGGGGAGACACTCGTGAACACTGCACGAGAGCCTCGTCTCCTCCGAGGCCCGACGCCTACGCCGTTGTAGCCTCCGGCCGTGTTCAAGAAGAGAGAGCCGCTAGCCGCGGCTCTTTCTTGCTGACCTTCTATCGTCCGCGCTTAGCTGCAGCCGGTGTTGGTGCCGCAGTCGCGGCAGGTGTAGCAGCTGCCCGTCCGCACCATGCGGCCGCCGCACTTCGCGCACTCGATCGCGTCCTCCCAGGAGTTGAAGAGGGCCGTCTGGCCGGGCGGTGAGGCCGGCGCGGAGTCGTCCGCAGCGGTCGCGGCCTCGCCGTTCCCCTCAAGAATCGAGTGCGCCTGCGCGAGGCGGGCCTTCACCTCGGGGCTCATGATCCCGAGC
>JBOHBD010000411.1:0-2177 GCA_050698195.1 Gaiellaceae bacterium | reverse complement strand
TCGCGCCTCGACGAGCCTCGACGCGCCGGTCGGGGACGGCGACGACGCAGTCTTCGGCGACTTCGTGGCGGGCGACGAGCCCCTGCCCGAAGAGGCGGTCGAGCTCCAACTCCGCAGCGAGCTAGGTGACGTCGACCGACTCCATCTCGCGCAGGCCCGCGAGCCGCCGGAGCGACTCGAGCTCGATCTGGCGCACCCGCTCGCGGGTCAGGCCGAGCCGGCGCCCGATCTCCTCGAGGGTCTGCGGCTCCGCTCCGCCGAGCCCGTAGCGCATCGCGACCACCTCGCGCTCGCGCTCCGGGAGCGCCGCGAGCGCGCTCCGGAGCGCCTCGCTGCGGAGATGGAGCTCGACCGCCTCTTCGGGCAGGGGCTCGTCGCCCGCCACGAAGTCGCCGAAGACTGCGTCGTCGCCGTCCCCGACCGGCGCGTCGAGGCTCGTCGAGGCGCGAGCGGCTGCACGAACCTCGAGCACCTGCTGGATCGTCAGCGACGCCTCGTCCGCGATCTCGTCGAGGGTCGGCTCGCGCCCGAGCTGCGTCCAGAGGAGGCGGTCGGCGCGGTTGATCTTCTTGAGCCGCTCGACGATGTGCACGGGCATGCGGATCGTCCGGGCCTTGTCGGCGAGAGCCCGCGCGACCGCCTGCCGGATCCACCAGGTGGCGTACGTCGAGAACTTGAAGCCGCGCCGCCAGTCGAACTTCTCGACGGCCCGGATCAGCCCGAGGGTGCCTTCCTGGATGAGGTCGAGAAACGGGAGACCCTGGTTGCGGTAGTTCTTCGCGATCGAGACGACGAGGCGGAGGTTCGACTGGATCATCCGCTCCTTCGCGTCCAGGTCGCCGCGCTCGATCCGCTTCGCGAGCTCGACCTCTTGCGCCGCCGTCAGGAGCTGGTGCCGCCCGGCCTCCCGGAGGAAGAGCTGGAGCGCGTCGGTCGTCGTCTCCACGGGTGCCGTCATGGCCGCGACGACCTCGGAGTGGGGAGGGGGTCGCTCGACGATCTCGATCGAGCGGTGGTCGAGCTCCCGCAGGAGCGCGTCCTGCTCGAGCTCGGTCAGCTCGTAGGCCTCTGCGATCTCCGCGAGATCGGAGGCGCGGATCGTGCCGGCCTGCTCGGACTGCTCGAGCAGCTGCCGGATGTCCTCCACGAGAAGGATGTGCTCGATGTCGATCTGGCTCACGCGCGGCGGGGAACGCGATCGGTGTCACGAACACTCTCTCGCATCACGGCGCCTCCTGTCTAGGGGTAACGCCGAAATCCCTCGGCTTGACTACTCCGACCACCGGCCCGCGCCGCCCGTGCGGTTACGCTTTGCCGCCAGCCGTGGACGTCATTCCCAGACACGATCCGGCGTTCGCCGCGCCGTTCTCGAAGGACCCCGCCGACGAGGAGCTGCTGCGGCTCTTGAACGCCGCGCTCGCCCCAGTCGAGGAGGCGTCGTACCTGGACCTCGAGGAGGAGCACCCGACGTTGCACATCGTCGGCGTGCCCCGCTCGGGAACGACGCTCCTCTACCAGGTCGTCGCGGCCGGCCTCGACGTCGGATACGTCGACAACCTCGCGGCATCGTTCTGGCGTGCCCCGGTCCTCGGGCTCCGGCTCGCGAAGAAGCTCGGCACGCACCGGTTCGACTCGAGCTTCGACTCCGCCTTCGGCCGGACGAGGGGGGTGGGGGAGCCGCACGAGTTCGGGTACTTCTGGAACCACCATCTCCGTTATCCCGGGCTGAGCGCGCTCCCGGAGGGGCACGAGCAGGCGATCGACTGGGCGCGGCTGCGCAGGGTGCTCGTGAACATGGCGCACTGGAATCGTGGGCCGATGGCGTTCAAGCCGATGCTCCTCACCTGGCATCTCGAGCGCATGGCGCGCGAGATGCCCGCGACCTGCTACGTGTGGATCAGGCGCGATCTCAGAGAGACCGCGCTGTCGCTGCTCGAGATGCGGAAGTCGCTGTACGGCTCGTACGACTCGTGGGCGTCGCTGCGACCAGAAGGGCCCGACTGGCTCGCCGGCGAGCCCCCCTGGCGTCAGGTCGCTGCCCAGGTCGTCTCGCTCGAACGGACGATCGAGGCGGGCCTCGGCGAGCTCGGCCGTGAGAGCGTGCTCATCGTCCGCTACGAGGATCTCTGCGCCACCCCCGGTGACGTCATCGACCGGATCCGCGCGCTCCTCGGGTC
>JBOHBD010000410.1:0-3289 GCA_050698195.1 Gaiellaceae bacterium | reverse complement strand
GGACACCTGGCTCGTCGGCTCCGATCGCGGGGAGCGGCTCTCGACGCTCGCCGTTCGCGTCTTCGAGGGCCTGTCCGCATAGTGCCGGCAGCGTTCCACATCGGGCTCCTCCCGGGTCGTCCCGCGGCGGAAGTGGCCGACCTCGTGGCCCACGCGGAAGATCTCGGGTTCGAGGGCGCCTGGGTTGCCGACTCGCAGTCGATCTTCCGCGACGCGTACGTCGCGCTGGCGCTCGCCGCCGACCGCACCTCGAGCATTACGTTGGCGACCGGGGTGACGAACCCGGTCACGCGCCACCCAGCGGTGATCGCCTCCGCGATCGCCACCGTGGACGAGCTCTCCGGGGGGCGGGCGATCCTCGGGATCGGCGTCGGTGAGAGCGCCGTGCACACACTCGGACTACCTCCTGCCCGTCTCGACCGGCTGGCGGCCGTGGCGACGGCGTTGCAAGCGCTGCTCGCGGGGGAGGAGGCAGAGCTCGACGGTCGACGCTTCCGGCTTGCATGGCCCGTGCGACCGATCCCTATCTGGTTCGCGTCCTCGGGCCCGCGATCGCTCCAGCTCGCAGGCCGGATAGCCGATGGTGCCCTCTTCCAGGTCGGTTCGACCCCGGAGCTCGTTCGATGGGCGCTCCACAACATCTCCGCTGGTGAGGCAGAGGCCGGTCGGCCCACCGGCTCCGTCCGGCGCTTCATTCGCCTCGCCTGCTCCATCGCGCACGATCGGGACTGGGCTCGAAGCCAGGTGCGCTCATACGTCGCCGGCGCCGCCGGAACCGCCGTCAAGCACGTGCCACGGGAGCGGATGCCCCCCGGTCTCTGGGAAGAGATCCAGCATATGCGTCAGCGGTACGACTACTACGCACACATGAACGCTTCGGCCCCGCACGGCGAGCTCGTCACCGAAGCGATCCTCGACGGCATCTCGATCTCGGGCACGCCAGAAGAGGGCGTATCGCGATTTCGGGAACTGATCGAGGTCGGTGTGCAGGGTTTCTGCCTCCCGATCACGACGGAGGACCCGAAGGCAACGATGCGCGTGCTCGCCGAGGACGTACTCCCGTACCTCCGCTGATGCAGATCGAGCTCGGGTTCCGCGCGTACGACCCCCACGAGCTCCTCCCTCACGTTCTCGCTGCTCGACTCGGGCTCTATGAGAACGCGGGGGTCGACGTCCGACTGCGCGATCTCACGTTCACGGACACGCCCGCGGCACAGGTCAGCTGCGGTGCTGCGCTCCTCGCCCGCCTGCACGAGGCGCCGCTGCGGATCGTCCTCGTCGCGTGCCGGCGCCCGCTCTTCTGGGTGGTCACGCGGGAGCGTGGAGCTCTGCTCGACACCGCGCGCATCGCCTCGTACCCCGAGGGATCGCCGCCTGCCTTGTTCGTGCGCATGCTCCTGCCGTCGGCGCAGGTCGAGCCGGCACGCGACAACGACGCGCGGATCGGACTCCTGCTCGCCGACGAGGTCGACGGCGCCGTGATCAGCTCGGCAGAGCCGCCCATGCGGATCGAGGAACTCGGCCTGCATCCTGCGCTTGCGTTTGGAGATGTTCTGACGCTGCCGACGACAGGACTCGCCGTACCAGAGTCCATGCTCGATCGGGAGGAGATCGCCGGAGTTGTCGGAGGACTGTGCGCAGCGCTCGCTGTCATTCAGCGCGACCACGACCAGGTCGCCGAGGCGCTCGTGGAGAACTTCCGCTACGACGTCGCGTCAGCCGAGAAGTGGGCGCTCTCAAATGCCGGAGCATTCAGCGTGAACGGCACCATGTCGCGCGGCGAGGCTGAGGCGGCGATCGATCTCGTCGCACAAGCTCTAGGGGTCGCCGCGATGAGCGTGGACGTCGTCTTCGAAACCACGGCACTCTCCTGAGCGGCTCCGATTCTTCGTGGTCTCCGAGTGGGGACGCCCACAGATTCATCGCGGTGATCCGTCGTCTCGCGCTGTGTCGGCTGACGCTTCCGCACGCTCCCAGAGCGTCAGTAGCGAGCGCGCGAGCCTCTCCGGCTCGATTCGGTGCGGCGGATCGAAGTGGTGTCGCTCCTCGAATACCTCGAGGGTGAAGTCGTCGAAGACACGCGAGAGCCGCTCGGCGAGCTCGCCGTACATGTCCGGATTGCTCAGAGCGCCGAGTGCGAAGTAGACAGGGTTCTCGAACCTACTCAGCGACTCCCGGTCGAGGTCGTAGGTCTTGAACGTGTGCATGAATGCGCGGATGCCGGCCGGACGCTTCGTCATCCAGGGCGGCGACGGGCCGGGCGGCGGCGCCGGTGGCTCGACGCCGGGGCGAAGCTGGAGCCGCACGAATGCGGGCATGAGCTCGTCCGGCGGTAGCCCCTCCAGCTTCTCGAGCTCCCGGCACACGGCCCGCTCGGCCTCGCCGAGGTCCCAGTCGCCGGCCCAGGCGGGCTCGAGCAGAGCGAGGGTGAGCAGCCGTTCCGCAAACCGCGCGGCCGCCGCCAGCGCGGCTGCGCCGCCGCCCGAGTAGCCGAGGAGATGGAAGCGCTCCCAGCCGCGCGCGTCGGCCTCCCGGACCACGCCGGCGACCTCGTCGTCGAGGCTGTAGTCGCCCGGCGGCTCGTCGCCGGCGTACACCTCCAGATCCTTCGCGACGACCTCGACATCGTCATCGAGCGCGTCGATGAGCGCGCCGTAGGCGAGGTCCGCGGGCAGGATGCTACCCGGAAGCAGGATCACGCGGTGCATGGCTCTCTCTTCAGGGCGAGCACCTCGTCGACGAACCCGAGCACGACCGGGTGGGCGGGGTTGATGATGTGACCGCCCTCGACCCACTCGACCCTGGCTGAGGGCATCGCTTCGGCCATCAGGTTCGTCGCCTCGGCGAACGCGGGCGGCGAGTCCTTTCCGGCGACGAGCAACGCCGGATGGACGATGGTTCCCAGCTGCTCGACGCTGACGTCCAGGAGGCCGCCGCGGTGCTCGGCGACGATCGCCGGGCCGTTGGCAGTGAATATCTGCTTCACCGGCTCGGGGAGTCCCTGCCAGCCTGCATCGCCCACGACACTGCTCAGCATCGTCTCGCCGACGGTGCTCATGTCGGACTCGGCCGCGGCGAAGACCTGCTCGTCGAGGTCTGTCAGCCACCGCGTCAACGCCTCGCTCAGCGACAGGCCCCCGCCCTCCAGCAGCGCCAGCGCGCGGACACGGTCCGGGTAGCGCAACGCGAGGTCGACGGCGATCTCTCCGCCCTGGCTGCGGCCGATCACGATCGCCGGCGCCGCCGCGAGCGCGTCGATCAGCGCAGCCGCGTCGTCCGTGTGCTGGTG
>JBOHBD010000409.1:0-7200 GCA_050698195.1 Gaiellaceae bacterium | reverse complement strand
GACCAGGGAGTGGACGTGAGAGCCGATGTCGTCCGCTCGCGCTCGATCGGGCACGCGATCCTCGACGAGGCCCGCACGCGCGAGGCGGATCTCATCGTGCTCGGCTCGTCTCCACGCTGGAGGCGCCAGTCGCGCTTCTTCTCTCCGACCGTCGACTTCGTGCTCCGCCATGCCCCGTGCGAGGTCCTCGTCGTCGCGTTCCCCGAGGGCGTCTTCGAGGAGTAACCTGACGCGCCGTGAAGGCGGTGATCATCGGCTGCGGCCGCGTCGGCTCCGCCGTCGCGAAGGGGCTCGTCGTCGACGGCTGGGAGGTCACCGTCGTCGACGAGAGCGAGGACGCCCTCGTGCGTCTCGGGCCTGGTTGGCGCGGCGGCTTCGTGCTCGGCCACGGGATGGACGTCACCGTCCTCGAGCAGGCGGGAGTCCCGGAGGCCGACGCCGCGGTCGTTGCGACGTCCGGAGACAACACGAACGTGGTCATCGGCCAGGTGCTCCAGAAGCGGTACGGGATCGCGTCCGTCGTCGTTCGCGTCCTCGATCCCGCCCGCGCGCAGTTCTACGCCGAACGGGGGCTCAACACCGTCTGTCCGACGCAGACGGCGATCTCCGTCCTCCTCGACTCGGTACGGGCGAGCGCGCCCGAGCCCACCGTCTCCTGATGTACGTCGTCGTCGCGGGGGGAGGCAAGGTTGGGGCGAACGTCACGCGTTCCCTGCTCGAGATGGGGCACGAGGTCACGCTGATCGAGCAGCGGCCGGAGCGGTTTGCCCGCCTCGAGGAGGAGTTCGGACCGGTCGCGCTGCGCGGCGACGCAACGGAGATCTACGTGCTCGAGCGGGCAGGCATCGCGCGGCCCCCGGAACTCCTGGTGGCGGTCACGGGCGACGACGAGGACAACCTCGTGATCTCGCAGATCGGGAAGGAGGGCTACGGCGTCGACAAGGCGATCGCGCGGGTGAACGATCCCCGCAACCAGGCCCATTTCAAGCTGCTCGGGATCAAGCAGACCGTCAGCGCGACGACGAGCATCCTGGGCCTCGTCGAGCACGAGGTTCCGGAGCACGGCCTCGTGCGGCTGCTCCAGCTCGAGGAGGAGGGCCTCGAGATCGTCGAGATCCAGATCGAGTCGCACTCACCGGTCGCGGGATCGCGCGCCGGCGGCCTCAAGCTTCCCGACGGCTCGCGCCTCATCTCGGTCTTCCGCCACGGGCGTACCGAGCTCGTCGAGTCGAGCACGGTCATGCGGCCGGGCGACCAGGTCCTCGCGGTCGTCTCGAACGACTCCGCGCCGGCTCTGCGCACGGCGCTCCTGGGCTCGCCGAAGTAGCTCCTCTCAGAGACGCCAGTAGTGCCGGGTCAGAAGGACCACGACCGGGATGATCTCGAGCCGCCCAGCGAACATCAGGACGATCATCGTGAGCTTGGAGACGTCACCGAGGGTTGCGAACGAGCCGAAGGGCCCGGTGCTGCCGAAACCCGGTCCGACGTTTCCGAGCGCCGTCGCCGACGCGGCGATCGCGTCGAGCGGCCCCAGGCCCGCGCCGACGATTGCCGAGTCGATCGCGATGATGGCGGCGCCCACCACCCAGGCGCCGACGTAGAGGAGGATGAACGCGGAGATCGCGCGCAGGGTTCGGTCGTCGACGGGCGCGCCGTTCAACCGGATCGGCACGACGACCTCCGGGCTCACGGTCTGGTCCGCCTCGCGGCGCAGGATCTTGGCGAGCAACAGGTGTCGAACGACCTTGATCGACCCGGCGGTCGACCCCGCCGAGCCGCCCACGAACATCAGCGCGAAGAGGGTCAGCAGCGAGACCGCGGGCCAGAGGGCGAAGTCGGTGCTCACCATGCCGGTCGTCGTCATGATCGAGACCGCCTGGAAGAAGCCGGACCGAACGGCCTCCTCACCGTCGGTGATGCCGTACCCCCACAGCTGCGCCGTCAGCGCGGCGGTGGCGAGGACGACGAGCGCGAGGTACAGGCGGAGCTCCTCGTCGCGGACGAGCCTCCCCGGCTGCCGGCGCACGAATGCCCGGTACATGAGGACGTAGTTCGCTCCCGCGAGGACCATGAAGGAAGCCATGATCCATTGCGCCACCGCGGAGAACGCCGCCGCGGAGTCGGGCTCCGTCGAGAAGCCCCCCGTGGGCATCACGCCGAACGAGTGCGCGACTGCTTGGTACAGCGTCATTCGCGCGTCAATGCCGAGCCAGCCGAGGGCGGCGAGCGCGACGATGAGGGTCCCGGTCAGCCCCAGGTAGAGGACCCAGAGCAGTCTCGCCGTCTCGCGGATCCGCTCGGAGAGCTGTGCGATCTCCGGGCCGGGCAGCTCCGACTCGAACAGCTGGCGCCCGCCGACCCGCAGCCGGGGGAGGACGGCGATCGCCAGGACGATGATGCCCATGCCCCCGAGCCATTGCGTGAACTGGCGCCACAAGCCCATCGAGCGAGAGATCTCGTCGAAGTCCGTGACGACGCTCGCGCCGGTCGTCGTGAAGCCCGACATCCCTTCGAAGTACGCGTCCAACGGATGGCCGAGCTGGTCGCTGCCCTCGAGGATGTACGGCAGCGAGGCGAACCCGGCGGCGAGGAGCCAGGTCGCAGAGACGACGAGGAATCCTTCGCGCACGCCCACTCGCCCGGCTGCGCCCGCCGTCGCCCGCTCGAGTCCGAAGCCGAGCCCGCTCGTGATCGCGCCAGCGGCGAGAAACGGCCAGAACGACTCGCCGTAGCCGATGGCTACGACGGTCGGGAACAGCGCAGCGAGCCCCAGGTACTTGCCGAGGGTCCCGATCAGGTTGAACGCGGCAGTGACGTCGACCGCGAGGCGGCGTCTCGTCGTCCTTCGCTGAGCAACGGCCTCGGCCAAGTTCTACAGGGCGTTGACGACGCGTGCTGCGTCCGCCGCCTCGGTGAAGACGATGACGCGATCGCCCGCCTGGAGCATGTCGTCGCGGTGCGGAAAGATCGCGGTGCCGTTGCGGACGACGGCTCCGATGAGTGCGCCCCGAATGGGCATCTCCTTGAAAGCCTTTCCGATGTACTCGCTCGTGTCGCGCAGCGTCACGTCGATCACCTCGTAGCGATTTCCTTCGAGCAGCGCGACCTGCCTCGTCCGGGGGTCGTGCGCGAAACGGATGATCTCCTCGGCGGTGACTGCGCGCGGGTTCACCGAGACGTCGATCCCGCCGTGCTCGAACGCCGCCACGGACACCGGCTCGTGCGCGATGGCGATCGTGAACTGGACACCGTGCACCTCCACGAGAGACGCGGCGTACAGGTTCTTCGCGTCGTCCCGCATCGCGAAGATGGCGGCGTTCGCGTGCCCGATGCGCTCGCGCTCGAGGAAGTCGGGATCGATGCCGCTCGCGTTGTAGACACGTGCGTGCGGGAACGCCTCGGCGACCTCGCGGGCGCGGTCTTTCGACGCTTCGACCATCCGCACGCCGATGCCCTGGTCGAGGAGCACGCGGGCGATCGCGGAGCCGACCCGTCCGGCGCCGAAGATCACGACGTCGCGAACGGTGGCGCCTTCCGGGGCGAGGAGCGCGCTCCACGTCTGCGCGGCCTGCGGCGAGCCGATGACGACGATGCGATCGCCCGCGCTCACGACGTCGTCGCCGCCGGGGAGGAGCATCTTGCCGTCGCGGATGATCGCCGCGATCTTCGAATCCCTCGGGACCCTGGCGTCGCGCAACGCTGTCCCGAGGATGGCGGGCGAGGCGCCTTCCTCGACGTCGAACTCCACGATCTGGACCTGGCCTTCCGCGAAGACGTCGGTCTGCCGGGCGGCGGGCACGCCGATGATGCGGCTGATCGCGTGTGCGGTCTCGAGCTCCGAGCACACGACGAAGTCGACGTCGAGTTGCCCCACGCGCCAGAGGTCGACGTACTCGACGTTGGACGTGCGGATGACGGTCGTCGCGCCCTTCGCCTCCCGTCGAGCGAACATCCCGGCGACGAGATTGACCTCGTCCCGGGAGGTGCAGGCGATGACGAGATCGGCGTTCTGCACGCCCGCGTTCGCCAGGTCGCGCCTGCTCGTCCCGTCGCCCTCGAACGTCGCGACGTCGTAGCGCTCCGCCATCGCCGCCAGGCGTGCTGGCTCCGTGTCGAGGATGGTGACGTCGTGCTCGTGATGGAGGGCCTCGACGATCGCGAACCCGACCTGACCTGCCCCGATGAGGAAGATCCTCATTGCGCGCGAAGCGTACTCCGGTGCGTCGCCGACAGCACCGCTGTCGCTACCGTTGACGGCGTGCGTGTCGTGACGGCCCTCGCTGTCGCCGCAACGCTCGTCGCATCGGTCGCCTCGTGTGGCTCGGGACGCGAGCAGGAGCCCGCTCCACCGACGGCGTTCCGGGCGGTTCCGTTCGCCCGCGGATTCGACTCACCCGTCCTTCTGACCAACGCGCCGGGAGAGCCGAGGACGTTCTACGTCGTCGAGCAGCCGGGCCGAGTCATCAGGCTCCGGTCGGGACGGCGATCGGTGTTCCTCGACATCCGGCGCCAGGTCGAGTTCGGCGGGGAGCAGGGCTTGCTGGGCCTCGCGTTCCACCCGCGCTACGCACGCAACCGGCTCTTCTACGTGGGCTACACGTCCAGCGACGGCCGCAACGTCGTCGCCCGGTACCGCGCGAACGTGGCGAAGACGAGGGCGGTTCTGTCAAGCCGGAAGATCCTCCTCTCCGTTCCGGACCCGTACGGGAACCACAACGGCGGCCACCTGGCCTTCGGTCCGGACGGGATGCTCTACACGACGATTGGAGACGGCGGCTCCGGAGGCGACCCCGAGAATCGGGCCCAGAACATGCAGTCGCTCCACGGGAAGCTGCTCACGCTCGACGTGTCGAAGGCGGGGGCGGACTGGACGATCGCCGCGCTCGGCCTGCGAAACGCGTGGCGGTTCTCGTTCGACCGCGCGACGGGCGACCTCTACATCGGCGACGTGGGCCAGGGTGCCGTCGAGGAGGTCGACTTCACGCCGCGCCGGAGCCCCGGCCTCGAGAACTACGGCTGGGACCTCTACGAGGGCTCCCGACGCTTCGAGGACAAGGAGCCCGGCGCCGGCACGCTCGTGTTCCCGCTCTTCGAGTACGGGCGCGACGAAGGCAGCTGTACCGTCATCGGCGGCTACGTCTACCGCGGACGAGCCCGGCAGGCCGAGCGGGGGCGGTACGTCTTCGCCGACTACTGCAGCGGGATCGTGTGGAGCCTGCGCGTCCGGTCGGGGGCGGCCCAGAACGTGCGGCGCGAGCCGTTCCGCCTCCCGGGCATCACGTCGTTCGGCGAGAACGCGGCCGGAGAGCTCTACGCCACGCTGCAGGACGGCCGGATCCTGCGGCTCACGTAGCCCGCGAGGTCCCTCGGCGATCCGCGCGTCACGAATCAGCGCCAATCGGTCAACACCTGCCTGGTCGAGCCACGTCCAGGGTCAGACCCTGGACGTGTGGGAAGCGCCGCTTTCCAGCGTCGATTAGCGGCGAGCCGTCGAGTCTGGCCCTGTCCCGTGGCCGGCGCTAGCCGGTGCGGCGGCGGACGCGCGGCGGCACCTGCCCGAGGGCGGCGTAGGCGAGCGCGTTCAGGGACTCGTTGAGCTGGCGCAGCTCACCGGCGACGAGGGCGAACCCCTCCTGCTGCTCGGCCGTGCGGTTCAGGCGCTCGAGCTCGGCCGCGATCCGGTCGAGTCGCTCGAGCAGCGCGTCGAGTTGACGGTCGCCGACGTCCTTCGGTTCCACGAGCCGATTGTACGGAGGCGCCGAGTCACGATCGCCATGTAAAGGTCTGTCGCACGGCGTCGTTCGCGGCTACCGTGAGCTCGGTCGGTGTTCGGACCA
The DNA here is from genome assembly GCA_050698195.1 of Gaiellaceae bacterium. Lineage (GTDB taxonomy): Bacteria > Actinomycetota > Thermoleophilia > Gaiellales > Gaiellaceae > GMQP-bins7. The sequence continues at coordinate 1,363 of JBOHBD010000409.1, read as the reverse complement.
CGATCGTCCCCGCACCAGCACCCAGTCGGGCGAGCAAGCGGTCGAGGGCGTCGGAACCGGTCTCGATCATTGCGACCCGGCGTGCGGCTCCGAGTTGGGCGAGGACGACCCGCGCGAGCGGCTCGGGCGCATCCGTGAAGACGCCGATCTCGTGGCCCGTCTCCGCAAGCGTCGTGAGTGCCCGGCTCGTCGCTGCGTCGCGACGGAGGTAGACCGCGACGCGGTCCTCGCTGTAGCGCGCGAGCAACGTCCGCCAGTTGCCGGCGTTCAGGCGGTCCAGCTCGACGGCGGCCTCGCCGCGGTCCGCCGGAAGCGCGTCCGGATCGACCCCGAGGACACCCCGAGCCGAGGCGAGCCAGTCGCTCCACAGCGGCCGTGTGTCGCCGAGCGCGCCGTCGAGGTCGATCGCAACCGGGCTCGAGCGGGTCACGCGAGCCTTCTCCCACGCGCGAGCTGCCAGAGGACGACACCGCACACGACGCCGAGCGTGTCGATCGCGACGTCGACCGCGGAGCCCATACGGCCCGGGACGAACGACTGGTGGATCTCGTCGCTGACGGCGTAGAGCACGCCGAGCCCGAGTGCGAGCCCGGCTTTCCCCGACGCGCGCACGAGCAGCGCCCCGAGCAGCGCAAACTCGGCCACGTGGGCCATCTTCCGCAGCACGAGATCCCATCCGCCGAGCCCGGTTCCGAGGTCCGGGACCGACGAGAGGGCGAAGATCATCGCCGCCCACGCGACGACCGGGAGCCACAGCCGCGCCGGGGAGCCGGACACACGGCGTCTGACACCGGGAGGCCGCGAAGCCGCATGGTTGCGTGGGGCGGTGTCGGACACCGTCCGATGATAGGCTCGGCCAACACACACGGAGCGCGGTGAGGGAACCCGGTGCAAGTCCGGGACGGTCCCGCCGCTGTGAGGGGAGACGCTCTCCCGCCACGACGCCACTGGCCGCACGGCCGGGAAGGCGGCGGGGGAGGGAGCCCCGAGTCAGAAGACCTGCCGCGCCTCCTCATAGCCGAACCCCTCGCGGAAGGAGGATTCAGGTGCTTCGTTCGTCCCTCTTCGTCGCCGGAGTCATGCTGGCGGCTCTCGCGGCGCTCGTCTCCGGCGCCGCCGGCGGCCATGTCGCCTCGACGACGTACCCCGTCACGATCACGACGGCCAGCGGCAAGGTCACCATCGCGAAGAAGCCGCGCCGGATCGTCTCGCTCTCCCCGACGGCGACCGAGTCGCTCTTCGCCATCGGCGCCGGGCCGCAGGTCGTCGCCGTCGACGACCAGTCCGACTACCCGAAGAGCGCCCCCAGGACCGCGCTCTCGGGCTTCACGCCGAACGTCGAGGCGATCGCGGCGTACCGCCC
>JBOHBD010000408.1:0-3939 GCA_050698195.1 Gaiellaceae bacterium | reverse complement strand
CGGGTACCTCCTGCGAAAGCACGACTACCCGGCGCGAACCGTCTCCCGCATGCTCGTGCGTCCCGTCGGTGGCGCCCTCCTCTCCCTCGCCCGCCGCGACCCGGCCCGCGCGAGGTTCTACCTCTCGACGCTCCGGGGTCGGATCGCGGGCTTCCGCGCCGCGCGCGACCGGTCGCCATGAGACGGGGCGGGCGCTGGACCGCCCGTCGTATCGCCGGCGGGCTCGGACGACGTGTTCCGCTACGTCCATTCCGCATCGTGTTTCCGTTTCGCGTCTGGCGGACGCTCTTCCGCCTCTGGCTCGCGGTCGTCCGGGCGCAGCCCGACCGCCGGAAGGCGATGCGCGAGCTGCTCGAGGTCTACGCGGACGCCTTCTACGCGATGGACCGCGGTGCGATCGAATACGACGGCGGCGTCCATCCCAAGCACCGCCTGACGCGCTACCACGACTTCTTCGTCGAGCGCGTCCGCGAGGGTGAGCGCGTCCTCGACGTCGGCTGCGGCAAGGGGGAGCTCGCTCACGACCTCGCCGAGCGTGCCGGCGCCACGGTGGTCGGGATCGACCGCGCGGGCTGGGCCCTCGCGTTCGCCCGCTCGAGGTTCGCCCACCCGCGCGTGAGCTACGTGCAGGCCGACGCCGTGACGTACGAGCCCGACGCTCCGTTCGACGTCGCGATCCTCTCGAACGTCCTCGAGCACGTCGCGCCGCGCGTCGAGCTTCTCCGCTCCCTCCGCGAGAGGGTCGAGGCGAAGCGGCTGCTCGTCAGGGTGCCGATGAGCGAGCGCGACTGGGTCGTCCCCCTGCGCCGCGAGCTCGGGCTCACGTACTTCAGCGACCCCGAGCACGAGGTCGAGTACACGACCGCTCTGCTCGGCGACGACCTTCGTGCCGCCGGGTGGGAGATGGGCGAGCCCACGCTCGCGTGGGGCGAGATCTGGGTCGAGGCGCGGCCTACGAGCGCCTGAGGACCTCGAGCTGGGAGAAGAGCTCCGCGTGCCGCTCGAGCCAGGGCTCGAGTGGAAATCGCTCGACCGCCCGGGCGCGGGCGGCGTCCGCGTACGAGGTGAGGTCTGCGAGCACCCGGTCGACCGCGCCGGCCAACGCCTCCGGAGCTGGAGGCTCGTCCCGCTCCCAGGTGTCCGGGTGCGGGACGCCGATGCCGCCCTCCTCGCCCACGAGCTCCACGGTCCCTCCGCTCGCCGGATGCACGATCGGCAGCCCGGAGGCCATCGCCTCGAGCACGAGCGTCGGGCAGGGGTCCTTCACCTTCGTGTGCAGGAGGACGTGCGCGCGCCTGAAGATCGCCGGCGCGTCGCGCTGTGCGTACTCCCCGAGCAGCTCCACACGGCCCCGAAGACCCAGACCTTCAATCAGCGGCTCCACCGGCGACACCAGGCGCCCGGTGACGAGGAGACGCGCGCCGGGATGCCGCGGGAGGAGCGCAGCGAGCGTCTCGAGCCCGAGCTCGAGGCGATACGCCTGCGTCTGGTCGCCGCCGAGGAGCAGGATCGGGCCGTCGGCCGGCGGGATGTCCGCCGGCGTGAACAGATTCACGTCCACCGCGTTCGGCAGCACCTCCCAGGTGCCGTGCGGCGCCCCGAGGAAGAGGTCGGCCGAGACCTTCGAGAAGTCGCTCTGGTAGAGCACGTGATCGGCTGCCAGCAGCGCGCGGCGAAGCGGTCTGTTGACGTCGTCCGTGCGCGACCCCGCCCAGCCCGGGTAGCCGACGCCGTCCTGATTGACGACGATCGGGACCCGTCGCCGGGCGGCGAGCGCGAGCAGCGGCCGCAGATCGCGCGGGAGCCACGTCGACCCGAGGTAGAGAAGCGAGAAGCCGGCCCGGGTGTTGGGGAAGCGCTGCGCGAGCTTCTGCGCCTTCGCCGTTCCTCCCGCCGCGCGCTCGCCGGGAGACGGCACCCGGTCGTGCCCGTAGAAGACCCGCACGCCGGGCGCAGGCTTGCCCGACGCGAGGAGGCGCGCCCAGCGGCCGGCTGCGCGCGCGTACCGCCCCGCCCGGGCCTTGCTCAGCTCCACCGGCTCACCCGCGGCCGTGCTCGTGCACCGCGACGAAGCCCCGGAAGAGCTCGCGCCAGCGCGGCCGCAGCGCGTCGTACGAGTTCGCCTCGGCTGTCGCGCGACCCGCCCTCAGCACACCGTCGAGCTCGCCCGCGGGCGCACGGGCGACGTGCGCCGTCCAGCCGACGAGCCCGTCGACGTCCTCGACCTCGACCATCCAGGCGTTCTCGCCGTGCCGCACGAGATCGGCCGCCTGCCCGACCCGCGTCGTGACGAGCGGCACGCCCGTCGCCATCGCCTCGAGCACCGCGCGCGGCCCGCCCTCGTCCCGTGACGTGACGAGGCAGGCGTCGATCGCCTCGTACGCTTGCGCGACGGCGTCGACGTCGGGCAGATTGACGTGGCGATGGGGAATCGCGAGTCGCTCGAGACCCGCGCGCACGTACCCGCGCGCCGGTCCCGTGAGCAGCACCGTGAGCTCCGCGACCCGCTCCCGCAGCCGCTCCGCGACCGCGAGCAGGACGTCGGGACCCTTGATCAGCTTCGGCTCGAGACCGTCGCCCCAGCCCACCCCGTCCTTCTGGAACGAGCCCACGACGAAGGCGGAGTCCGGGAGCTCGAGCGCACGTCGAGCCGCCGCCCGCGTCTCGGCATCTCGGAGCCGGAAGGTGTCGACGTCGATGCCGATCGGGATGCGGTGCACCTTCTCGGGCGCGAGGCCGGTCTCGAGCACGAGCTCCTCCATCGGCCCGTTCGTCACCTGGATCCGGTCGATCTCCGCGTGCCGGCGGCGCATGGTCTCGAAGCACGCGTCGAACTCCGGCATGCCCGGCGTTCCGGGGCGGCCGTGGAAGTACGCGAACCCGAGGTGGTTGCCGCGCCGCTCGAAGTCGTGGAGGAGGAGCGTGAACTGGCTCAGGTGGAAGATCGACTGCCGGTCGACGCCGTTCACCCAGCTCCTCGGGCCCGTCTCCACCCCGAGCGCACGCGCAGTCTGCGCGAGCTGCCGCGCCTCGTAGTCGAGCACCCAGCCTGCGACGTCGTACGCGATGAAGAGACGCGAGTGAGGCGGCCAGCTCCGCGTCCGGAGGCCTACCGCGGCCCGGCGCAGCGGTCGCCCCACCGGTGCCACGAGCCGCCGCGACACGTCAGCGGTCGGCGTAGGCGTCGGCCGGCTCGCGCTGGGCGCGGAGGCGGTCGAGATCCGCGTCGACGAGGAGCTGGACGAGGCCCTCGAAGCCGAGCTGCGGGGACCACCCGAGACGCTCGCGAGCCTTCGTCGCGTCGCCGACGAGGTCGTGAAGCTCGGCCTTCCCGCGAACGAGGTTCTCGTCGACGCGAACGTGGTCTTCCCACTCGAGCCCCACGTGCGCGAACGCGCACTCCGCGAGCTCGCGGACGCTGTGACTCTCCCCGGTCGCGATGACGTAGTCGTCGGGCTCCGCCTGCTGGAGGACGAGCCACATCGCGCGCACGTAGTCCCCCGCGTAGCCCCAGTCGCGGCGCGCGTCCAGATCTCCCAGCAGCACCTCGCTCTCGAGGCCGAGGCTCACCGCTGCGGCGCCGTGGGCGACCTTCCGCGTCACGAAGTCGAGGGGGCGCCGAGGCGACTCGTGGTTGTAGAGGATCCCCGACGACGCGTGGAAGCCGTAGCGGCGGCGGTAGCTGCGTGTGATGAAGTGACCGTACGCCTTGGCGACGCCGTACGGGGTGACGGGCGCGAGGGGAGTCTCCTCCGTCTGCGGCACGTCGCGCGGCTCGCCGAAGATCTCGCTCGAGGAAGCCTGGTAGAAGCGGATCGTGTCGTCGACGCGTCGGATCGCCTCGAGCAGCGCCGTAACACCGACTGCGGCGAACTCGGCGGTGAGGACGGGCTGTCGCCACGACATCGGCACGAAGGAGGGTGAGGCGAGGTTGTAGAC
>JBOHBD010000407.1:0-2222 GCA_050698195.1 Gaiellaceae bacterium | reverse complement strand
TTCTACGGGAGACCCGGGTTGGGAGGGCCTCACGGCACACCGGGGCCCACGGCGCGCGCCGCCGAGATCACCGCGCCGATCCTCGCACTCATGGGTGGCGCAGATCCCGGGATCCCCGTGGAGGACGTGAATGCGTTCGACGAGGCGCTCGACGAAGCCGGTGTCGAGCACGAGGTCGTGATCTACCCCGGCGCTCCGCACAGCTTCTTCGACCGTAAGCACGAGGAGTTCGCGGCGGAGTCCGAGGATGCGTGGAAGCGCACGCTCGCCTTCCTGGAGCGCTACGGCTGATCCGACGCCCGCTCCCGCGGGGTGGCTCGCGTGGAGCACGATACGGGGTGGAGGATCAGATGCGCATCAAGACGTTCGGCCCCGTCGACGAGCGGAGCCTCGAGCAGCTCGAGCGGTGCATGGCCGCGGGCGACGCCGAGCTCGGCGTGCTCTGCGCCGATCATCACCCGGGCTACAGCCAGCCGATCGGCGGCGCCATCGCCTACGAGCGCTACATCTCGCCCTCCGGGGTCGGCTACGACATCGGGTGCGGCAACAAGGCGGCTCGCACCGAGCTGACCCGGTCGCACCTCGACGAGCTCGGCGGCGTCGAGACGCTCATGCGGGAGATCACGCGCCGGATCGCGTTCGGTATGGGCGTCTCGGCACAGGAGCGGGTCGACCATCCCGTTCTCGACCGGATTCGGGACGCCGAGTTCGCACCCCAGCGCAAGCTGCTGCAGAGCGCCCGCTCCCAGCTCGGCACCGTCGGCTCGGGCAACCACTACGTCAACCTGATGGAGGACGAGGAAGGCCTCGTCTGGGTCGGCGTGCACTTCGGCTCTCGTGGCTTCGGTCACAAGACGGCTTCCGGCTTCCTCGCTCTCGCGCAGGGCCTGCCGTTCGAAGGCCGCGCGACCGAGGGGGCGATGGACTCGCCTCCCGTGCTGTTCGAGGTCGACTCCGACCTCGGTCAGTCGTACATCGCGGCGATGGAGCTGGCCGGCGCGTACGCGTACGCCGGGCGCGACGTCGTCGTCTCGAAGGTACTCGAGATCCTCGGGGCCGAGGCCGTGCACGAGGTGCACAACCACCACAACTTCGCGTGGCGGGAGGAGCACTTCGGCCGTACGTACTGGGTGATCCGGAAGGGCTGCACGCCCGCCCGTCCAGGGCAGGAGGGCTTCGTGGGCGCGTCCATGGGAGACGACTCGGTGATCCTCGAGGGCGTCCAAGGCCCCGCCGCAGCGGAGTCCCTGTACTCGACCGTCCATGGCGCGGGCCGGGTCATGAGCCGGACCCAGGCCGCCGGTCGGGTCCGCAGGCGCAGGCGGTGGGCCTGCCGGAACCGTGACTGCGATCGGGTGCTCGACTCGAAGATGCGCTGTCCCGACCATCCCGGAGCCGGCGTCCGCAAGGTCTGGGTCGAGGAGCAGTTGAAACGTGGCGTCGTCGACTGGCCGGCGGTGCAGGATCGGCTCCACAGGGAGGGAATCGTGCTCGTGGGCGGCGCTGCGGACGAGGCGCCGGAGGTCTACAAGCGCCTCCCCGACGTCCTCGCCGCCCACGGCGACACGATCCGCGTGAAGCACACGCTGCGCCCGCTCGGCGTCGCGATGGCGGGTCGCGACGTCCACGATCCGTACCGGGACTGAGCGCGAGAGAGAACGGGTCTGGGGGAACCGGTGCCCTCGTCAGGCGGCCGTGCGCAGACCGAGCTCATTCGCGATCGGCTGCATCGCCGCAACGACGTTCGCGATGTGCTCGTCGAGCTCCAGACCGAGCAGCTCGGCTCCCGCGTAGACCTCGTCGCGGTGCACCCCGGCCGCGAACGACGGCTGCTTGAGCTTCTTCTTCACCGACTTCGGCTCGAGACCGTCGAGCCCTGTCGGGCGCACGAGGCCGCACGCGTGGACGAACCCCGAGAGCTCGTCGCACGCGAAGAGCACCTTCTTCAGCTGCGTGTCCCTCGGCATCCCGAGGTGCTCGGCGTGCGAGAGCACGGCCTCGATCACCTCCTCCGGGTAGCCCTCGTCACGGAGGATCGGCGCGCCGTCCTGGGGGTGCTCGTCGAGCGTCGGGTGGACCTCGTAGTCGAAGTCGTGGAGGAGCGCGACGCAGCTCCACAGCTCCTCGTCCTCGCCGTAGAGCCGGGCGTACGAACGCACCGATGCCTCCACCGCGAGCGCGTGCCGCAGGAGCGCCTCGCTCTTCGTGTAGCGAGTGAGGGT
>JBOHBD010000406.1:0-12399 GCA_050698195.1 Gaiellaceae bacterium | reverse complement strand
GGTAGAGGCCGAGCGTCAGCGCGGCCACGACGACCAGGTGTACGCCGTCCTGGATGAGGAACCCGGGGAAGCTCGCGTCGATCCCGATCCGCTCGGCGAACCAGTCGAGCACCCGGCCGAAGAAGCCGAAGAAGGCCGAGAGCCCGACGACGAGGAGCACGAGGAGGCCGACGGCGGCGAGGAGGACGAAGTCGACGAGCTTCGCGCGCGCGGCGGGTCGGCCCCGCTCGACTTTGAGCGCCGTCTCGAGTCCGACCCGGAGCGACGCCATCATCCCCGACGCCCCCCAGAGGAGCGCGATCAGCGAGATCAAGCCGAACGCGGACAGCGGCGTCGCGATTCCCTCGATCGAGTCGGCGATGTCCGCCTGGCCGGACTCGGAGACGGGGAGCACGTCGACGAGCTCGTCGATGACGTCCTGGCGCAGCTCGTCGTCCTGGAGCACGAGCCCGAAGATCGAGACGAGGACGATCGTGAGCGGGAAGAGCGAGAAGAGCACGTGGAACGAGATCGAGGCCGCGTACTGCGGCAACCGATCGTGGAAGAGGTCCTCGATGGCACGTGGCAGCGCCCGGGCGACCCCCGCGGCCACGCCGGTCGGCCCGCGGAGCAGGCGCGTAATCCGCCCGTTCCGCTCTGCGGCCGGGGTCTCCCTCATGGCTCTGAGTCTACGGAGGCGGTCAGCGATGTCGGAGGGACCGTCTAGCTCGTCTCTCGCGTGCGGAGGTCGTGGAGGACGTAGGCCGCGACGGGCTCCTGCTTGCCCTTCAACCGGCGGGGAGGCAGAGCCTCGACCACGGCGTGGCCGGCGAGCAGCCGGAACGTCTCCTCCCCGATCAGCACGCCCCCTACGGGAGCCTCGGCCTGGAGTCGTGCGGCGAGGTTGACGACGTCGCCGACGACGCCGTGCTTGCGGTGTCCCGTCGCCCCGCCGACGACGCCGGCGAGCACTTCGCCGCTGTTGACGCCGACGCGGAAGCGCGGCCAGTCGTCGTTGTCGCGCGCGACCTCACGCGCCGCCTTCTGGAGCAGGAGCCCTGCTCGGGCGGCGCGCTGCGCGTGGTCGGGCTGGTCGCCCTGCTTGTTGAACACGACCATCAGCTCGTCGCCGACGATCTGGTGCACCTCGCCGCCCGAGCGCTCCATCAGCGGGACGATGCGCTCGAAGTACGCGTTCAGCATCGAGGCGACCTCGGCCGGCTCGTGGCGCTCCGAGTAGCTCGTGAACCCCTGGAGGTCCGCGAGGACGATACTCACGTCCTTCGCGCCGGCGAGCGTCTCGTCCAGGTAGAGCGCGCTGAACCGCTCCTCGTGCCATTCCGCGCGTGCGGCGAGCCCGATGACGAGGAAGGCGCCGAGCATGAGGATGTGCCACTCCCACCACGAGATCTGCCAGTTGCGCGCCCAGGCGATGACGACCATCGCCTCGGCGAGGAGCACGAAGGCGAGGGTGAATGCGAAGACGAAGCGTGCGTTGCGGCGCCGGTAGAGGCGGATGAAGCCGACGGACGCCGCGCCGTAGAGCAGGACGCCGATCGCTGCGAGCACGAGCTGCCAGCCATTGAGCTGCTCCGCCTGGAGCGGCCCGTCGAGCGGCGGAAGCTCGGCAAGCGAGACGACCGCCCACAGCGCCATCAGCGCGATCAGCGCCCCGAGCAGGGTGCGGGAGCGGCGGACCAGGCCCTGCGCACGCTCGGGTGAAAGCTCGACCGCGGCAGCGGCGGCGAACACGCCGGCGACGACGAGCCCGAACGGGGTCGCAAGCTCGAAGCCCGCGTTCGGCCCGAGCAGCACGGTCGGAGTCGCGAGCGCGTGCAGCCCGAGGAAGCCCGAGCTGGCGATGAACGCGAGTGAGATCAGGAAGAGGCGCGCGTCGCGTCTCCGCCGCGCCGCGACGCTGACCGCCCAACCGAGCGCGGTTGCGAGGGCAGCCGCACCGAGGACGAGCCAGAAGTGCGCCTGCTGGTTCTCCCAACGCCCGTCGAGCGCGGGACGTGCGAGGACCAGGGCGAGCAAGACGACAGGAGCAACGACGACGGCTGCCCAGAACCCCGCGTGCATCGCGTCCCTTCTTATCACCGCCTGGCGCGATGCCGGTCGGACGGCTACGCTTGCCGTGTGATGCTCCGGGACACATTCCGCTCGTAGCTCCCGGCTTCAGCCTTCCTCTCTATTCTCCCGCGCCATGAAGGTCGTCCTGCCCGACTCCTCCGAGCTCGAGCTGCCCGAGGGTGCGTCCGGCCTCGACGCCGCTCGCGCGATCGGGCCGAAGCTCGCGCGCGACGCCGTCCTGGTACGCACGAACGGACAGGTCCAGGACCTGCGGCTTCCGCTCCAGGACGGGCAGAAGATCGAGCTCGTAACGATCAGCCACAAGGATGATCCCGACGCACTGATGGTGCTCCGACACTCGGCGGCACACCTGCTCGCCGAGGCGGTGATGCGGCTCCATCCCGGCGTCAAGATCGCGATCGGCCCTCCCGTCGCCGACGGCTTCTACTACGACTTCCAGTTCCCGGAGCCGATCTCGGAGAGCGACCTCGAGGCGATCGAGGAGGAGATGCGCCGCGAGATCGCCGAGGGCCGCGAGTGGGTTCGAGAGGACATCTCGCGTGAGGACGCGATCGCGCGCTTCGAGGGTGAGGCGCAGCCGTACAAGGTCGAGCTCGCGCAGGAGGCCGACGGAGCCATCTCGCTGTACACGCAGGGCGGGTTCACGGACCTCTGCCGCGGCCCGCATCTCCAGGACGCCTCGCCGATCAAGGCGCTCAAGCTGACCGGGCTCGCCGGCGCGTACTGGCGCGGGGACGAGAAGAACACGCAGTTGACGCGGATCTACGGCACGGCGTTCTACTCGCAGAAGGATCTCGACGAGCATCTCGAGCGCCTCGAGCAGGCGCGGGCGCGCGACCACCGCAGGCTCGGGCTCCAGCTCGACCTGTTCCACTTCGACACGCACTCTCCCGGCTCGCCGCTCTGGCACCCGAAGGGGATGGTGATCTACAACCTGCTCGAAGACGTACGCCGTCGCGAGAACGAGCGCCGCGGCTACCTGGAGGTGAAGACTCCACTCATCTACGACCAGGCGCTGTGGGTGGTCTCGGGACATTGGGAGAAGTTCCGCGAGAACATGTTCCTGATCCCCGGCGACACCGAAGAGCAGACCTACGGCATCAAGCCGATGAACTGTCCCGGCCACATGCTCTTGTTCGGCAGTCAGCTCCGCAGCTACCGCGACCTCCCGATCCGGTACGCGGAGGCGGCTCCACTGCACCGCAACGAGCGGGTCGGCGCGCTCCACGGGCTGACGCGCGTGCGCTACGTCACTCAGGACGACGCCCACATCTTCTGTGCGGCCGAGCAGATCCCGTCCGAGCTCGACGGATGCCTCGAGTACCTGAGATACCTCTACGGGATCTTCGATCTCGAGCCGCACGCCGAGCTCTCCACGCGACCGGAGGACAAGCTGGGCAGCGACGAGGAGTGGGACTTCACCGAAGCGGAGCTGCTCGCCGCGCTCGATCGGCACGGCATTCGATACGTGGTCGGCATGGGTGAGGGATCGTTCTACGGGCCGAAGATCGATCTGCACATGACCGACGTGCTCGGCCGGGCCTGGCAGATGGGGACGATTCAGCTCGATGGGCAGATGCCCGCTCGCTTCAGCTTGACGTACATGGGCGCCGACAACCGCGAGCACGGCGTCTACGTCATCCATCGGGCGCTCTTCGGTTCCTTCGAGCGGTTCATCGGGATCCTCGTCGAGCACTACGGCGGGGACTTCCCGTTCTGGCTCACGCCGGTGCAGGTCCGTCTCCTCCCGGTCGGCGAGGGTCACCAGGCGGCGACGCGCGGGCTGCGCGAGCGGCTCGTCGCCGAGGGGTACCGCGCCGACGTCGACGAGCGGGACGAGACGCTCGGCAAGCGGATCCGCGAGGCCGAGCTCGAGAAGATCCCGTTCGTCGTCGTCTACGGCGACCGCGAGTCCGAGGACGCGCTCGCCGTCCGGGAGCGCGGAGGGGGGCAGTCGACGCGCTCGCTGACCGAGCTCCTGGACACGTTCCGCGGTCTCGCCGCCGAGCCGGGCCGCCGGTAGGTGCTAGGATCCTCCCTCTGCAAGCAGGAGCGGAACAGCTTCCTCACCTCCCGGGTGCTGGCCTCGTGGAGGTTCAACCGAGTCGATCGGTACGAGGATTCGAACCGCTCCTTGCAGCGGTTTTGTCGTCTGCGAGGAGGGAACTGAGAGTCTGGTGAAGAGCCTTTGAGACCGCGCCGCCGCCGGCCCAGCATGGACCGGGTCGTTCCGCGCAAGCGAGAGGAGCGCATCAACGAGGAGATCCGCGTGCCGCGAGTCCGTCTCGTGGACGAGAACGGAGGACAGGTCGGAATCACTGACACCAAAGAGGCGCTCGACTTCGCGTTCAAGAAGGGCCTCGACCTCGTCGAGGTCGCCGCGGGTGCGGATCCGCCCGTGGCGCGGGTCATGGCCTCCTCGAAGTACCGCTACGAGCAGGAGCAGCGCGCGAAGCAGGCCCGCAAGCACCAGCTCCAGATTCACGTCAAGGAGATCAAGCTCAGACCGAAGATCGGGACACATGACTACGAGACGAAGAAGGGGCACGTCGTGCGCTTTCTCGGCCAGCGAGCCAAGGTGAAGGTCACGATCATGTTCCGGGGACGCGAGACGCTCCACCCGGACCGGGGTCGGACCCTCCTCATGCGGCTCGCGGAGGACGTCAAGGAGCTCGGCTCGATCGAGCAGCAGCCGATCCTCGACGGCCGCAACATGGTCATGGTTCTGGCGCCGTTGAAGAGCGTAGGAGTGAAAGCCGATGCCAAAGATGAAGACGTCACGGGGCGCGAAGAAGCGCTTCAAGCTGAGCGGAGCGGGGAAGATCCTCCGCCGGCACGCGATGAAGAGCCACAACCTCGAGAAGAAGTCGTCGAAGCGTAGGCGCGGCTTCCGGAAGACCTACGGCGTCGCTCCGAGCGACGAAAGAGGGATCAGGAAGCTCCTGAGGGGAGGCTAGGCCGATGCCCCGCGTGAAGAGAGCCGTCAACGCGCGCAAGAAGCGCGCCAAGGTCCTGAGCGAGGCGAAGGGCTACTACGGCCGCAAGAAGTCGAGCTACCGCCTCGCCAAGGAGCAGGTCGAGCGCTCGCTCGTGTACGCCTACCGCGACCGGAAGGTCAGGAAGCGCACGCTCCGGTCACTCTGGATCGTCCGTATCAACGCCGCCGCTCGCGCGAACGGGCTCTCCTACAACCGCTTCATGGCAGGAGTCCGGATGGCCGGGATCGAGCTCGACCGCAAGTCGCTCGCGGACATCGCGGTCTCGGATCCGCAGGCCTTCGCCGCGGTCGCCGAGCGGGCGAAGGCGGCGCTCGACGGCAAGGCGTCGACCGCAGCCTGATCGAGTCCCGCCAGAACGAGAAGCTCCGGCTCGTCCGGAAGCTTCTGTCCGCGCGCAAGCACCGCGACGAGAGCGGGCTCTTCGCGGTCGAGAGCGAGGATCTCGTCGAGGCCGCCCGCGCGGCCGCGATCGAGCCGGTCGAGCTTCTCGTGGCAGGCGAGAATGTTCGTGCCGAGCTCCTCGGGGAGGTCTCGACGCTCGGACATGCTCCGCGCGTCGTGGGCATCTTCCGGCGCGAGGACCTCCCGGTCGGAGGCCGCGACGTGACGCTCGCGCTCTGGCACGTGTCCGACCCCGGGAACGTCGGCACCCTCGTGCGGGCGGCGGACGCTTTCGGCGCAGCGGTCTCGCTCTCGCCTCAGTGCGCCGACCCGCTGGGACCGCGGGCGCTCCGGGCGACGGCAGGCGCGATCTTCCGCGTGCCTCTCGTCGACTGGGGTGGCGCATCCGGTCGCCGGGTGGCGCTCGTCGCGCACGGCGGCACGCCTCTCCACGAGGTCGATCTCGACCCGCCGCTGACACTGCTCCTCGGCTCGGAGCGCGAGGGGCTCCCCGAAGACCTTGTGACAGATTGCCGAAAGGCGACGATCGCGCTGCCGGGCGCAGCCGAGTCGCTCAACGTCGCCGCGGCGGGTGCCATCGCGCTCTACGAGCTCTCGCGGCGCCCATCCTGAGTGCGCCGCTGCGCGTCGGCGCGCGCCGCGCGATAGGGGGATTCGCCCTGGCCGCGTCGGATTATCCGAATCCGCCGCCCCCGCCGCCCCCGCCTCCTCCTCCGCCGCCCGAGAATCCGCCTCCCCCGCCGCCGGCGCCGGAGTTCGGCGGGGCGAGAGCGTCTCCGAAGCCGGCGGCGAGGTCGCCGATCGACATGCTCGACGCTCCCGAGCCGAGGTCGCCGTCCGGCGAGATCCAGTAGATCGCGCTCGCGTCGTGGATCGCCTCGGGCATGTGGATCTGCGCGCCCTGGAGAACCTTGTCCGCGATCCCGAATGCGATCCCGTAGACGAGGTACCGCTCCCAGAGCGCGAGCGTCGCGGGCGGCGCCTCCTGCAGGCGGGGGAAGTCCGTCAGGTAGCGCCGAAATGCCTCCCAGCGCTCCGCCTCGGTCTGCCCGGCGACCGAACGTCGGCGCCAGACCCGCCTGCCCAGGAAGAGCGTCGCGCCGACGACGGCTGCCCCGACCAGCAGTGAGCCTCCGAGCGCGGCCAGGACGACGTCGGAGTAGCGCGGATACACGGGGCGCCAGCCGTCGCGGGCCGCCGCGAGGAGGATGACTCCCGTGACGGCGAAGAGGACGGCGGCCGCACCGAGCGGCAGCGCGCCGATCGAGCGAAACCAGCGGCGCCGGTCGACCTCGCGGTCGACCGCCCCTTTGAATGCCGTGAAGCGCTCGGACATCGACGTTCGCTCGTCCTCGATCCGATCGCGGAAGCGGGAGAGTCGCTCGGAACCGCCGTCGAGCACCGCGTCGACGACCCCGGCGACGTCGTCCTCCCAAGGAGTGAGCGTCTGCTCGTCACCCGCTGACAGCTCGAGGTCCGAGACGGTCTGGGAGCGGAGGCCACCCCAGATCGGCCGCTCCGTCGTCGTCGGGGTCGCCTTGTAGACGCCGCGGCGGATCAGGTCGAAGAGCGTCGCCGTGAACTCGTACGAGCCGGACTGCCCGCCCTGCTTCAGGAGCGTCGGCACGAGCGCCGGCCCGCTGTCGGTCGGGGGCTCCTGCTCGTACTCCCGGTCGTAGCCGGTCCCGCGCTCGCGGCCGAAGAACCAGAAGACGACGGCGACGACCGCGAGTGCCGGAAGGATCGCGAGGGCGCCGAGCACGAGCAGTGTTCGCAGCGGGTGCGCGATCCACTCGTCGATGCGGTTCCGGTCGCGCTCGTAGGCCTCGGCATCCGCCCGCTCGTCCGCGACGATCTCGTCGAGACCGGGGCCGTCCTGCACGCGCATCGCCGCCGTCGAGGTGAACGCGCTTCGCGGATAGAGGGTGCGGAGCTCGACGAACTGCTGCGCCGGCACATCGATCGCGCGCAGCGCCGCGCGAGGCCCCGCGAGCGTCACGTCGCCCCGGACCCAGACCGGGTGACCCCACGCGCGAACGACCCTGCCGGGCCCCGACGTCGAAGCGGTGAGCCGCCCGAGACGCTGCTCCCACTCGTCGCCCCAGACCTTCAGGTTGACGTCGACGACGTCGTCGTAGGCGACCGCGAGCCCGGAGAACCGGTAGCGGATCGTGAACGTGCGCGCCTCGTTCGTCGCGCGGAAGCGCCAGACGACGCGGATCCGCCCGCCGAGGTCGGCGACGCCGAACGTCCCCGGCCTCCCGCCCGGCTCGAGCTCCGTGGAGGCGCCCGGGGAGTAAGCGCGCCCGTCCTCGAGCACCGTGACGCCGGAGAGCCGCTCGCCACGACGGTACGGGATCTCGCGGAACCCGTACGTGAACTCGAAGCCGCCCGAGAAGGCGACGGTGATGTCCTCGCCGACCGCGAGGGCGCCGTCTGGGCCGACGGCGACGCGAACGTCGGCCGAGACGAGGTCGTACGTCTGGGCCGCCGCTGCCGGAGCAAACGTCAGGGCGGCAAGCGCCGCCGCGCCGATCGCCAGCAGCCTGTGAAACAGGGAGACATGCGGCCGCGGACTCTCGCTGTTGCGCTGCGACGCGGCCGCGAAGCGGTCGCCTTCAGGGGTTGTTCGCGCGACCGGGATCCGCGCGAGCGGATCCCCGCTGTTGCGCTGCGACGCGGCCGCGAAGCGGTCGCCTTCAGGGGTTGTTCGCGCGACCGGGATCCGCGCGAGCGGATCCCGGTCTTGCGCAACTAGAAGTCGACGACGGGCGCCTCCCGTTGCGCCACCTCCTCGACCTCGAAGAACTCCCGGGCGATGAAGCCGAACGGTCCCGCGAGGACGGCGCCGGGGAAGGTCTGGATCGCGTTGTTGAACGTGAGCACGGCGTCGTTGTAGACCTGGCGGCTCACGGCGACGCGGTTCTCCGTCTCCGCGAGCTCGGTCTGGAGCTGGCGGAAGTTCTCGTCGGCCTGGAGCTCCGGGTACGCCTCGGCCACCGCGAGCAGCCGGCCGAGCGCTGCTCCGAGAATCCCCTCGGCCTGCGCAGTCTCGGCGGGGGTGCGAGCCTGCTGGGCGTTCGCGCGAGCCTGGGTCACCGCCTCGAACGTCTCGCGCTCGTGCGCGGCGTAGCCCTTGACCGTCTCGACCAGGTTCGGGATGAGGTCCCAGCGCCGCTTGAGCTGGACCTCGACCTGCGCCCAGGAGTTGTCGACGCGGTTCCGTAGCCGGACGAGCCGGTTGTAGAACAGGACGAGGAGGAGGAGGACTCCGAGGACGACCGCGAGCAGGACGATGAGCCAGATCACGACGCGCCCGACTCTACGGCTAGGCTGCGCGAATGGCAACCGTGGTCGGTCTCTTCGTCTCGCCGGCGCGGAAGAGCGGCCGCTCCGAGCCGCGCGAGCGGGTGCTCGCGATCGAGAGTCAGGGATTCGAAGGCTGCGCGCACGGGAACCCGCCGCAGCGAGAGGTGCTGTTCGTCTCGAAGGAGCATCTCGACGCCGTCGGTGTCGAGCCCGGCGCGATCCGCGAGAACGTCACGGTCGAGGGCGCCGACGTCCAGGCCTGGCCGGCCGGGCAGCGCGTGAAGGTCGGCGACGCACTCGTCGAGATCACGATGGTGTGCGACCCGTGCCAGCGGATGGACGAGCTCCGAACGGGCCTGCGCTCGCTCCTCGAGGATCGCCGCGGGATGCTCGCCCACATCGTCGAGGGCGGCGAGATCGCGCTCGGCGACGAGATCGAGCTCCTCTAGCTCGCGCTGCGTCTCCGACACACGAAGATCATGTCCTCCTGGCCCTCGTAGGGCCTCGAGTCGAACCAGCCGTGGAGCTCGAGGACGTCGAGCCCCACCTCGTCGAGGAGACGCAGCCACTCGGGCGCCGAGAGCCAGTGGAGGCCGAACGTCGCCGCCGCGCCGCCCGAGCGGATTGAGAGGGAGAGCGTGCGGGAGCCCTCGTCCCAGACGGCTCGCTCGAAGATCCCCGGCTCTCGCTCCAGCCAACGGTCGTGCGTCTGCTCGATGTCCTCCCTGCTGGGCGCGAACACGTCGAAGACGAACGAGCCGTCGCGTTCGAGGAGGCTCCGCGCGGCCGCGAGCGCGCGCAGCTTCTCGGCCTCCGTCTCCATGTGGAGGAGCGAGCGGAAGGGGCAGATGACGAGCGGGACGCGCTCGGACACGGGCGGCTCCCGGAGATCGCCGACTCGGAGGTCGACGAGCCCTGCGACACCGGCCGACTCCGCGGCGGCCTGGGCGAGCGTCAGCATCTCCGGCGAGGAGTCGACGCCGATGACAGCGATGCCGGCCTCGGCGATCGGAATCGCGATCCTTCCCGTCCCCACCGCGAGCTCGACCACGGGGCCGCCGCTCGCGAGCGCGTGCCCGACGTAGAAGGAGACGTCCTCGGTGACGGATCGGCTCCAGGGGTCGTAGAACCGCGCGATCGTGTCGTACAACGTCACGTTGGCTTCCTCGCGACCCAGACGAACTCGCGGCTTTCCTCGTCGAACGGGCGCCCGTCGAACCAGCCGTAGAGCGCTTCCGTCTCGAGCCCCGAGACGTCGAGCAGCGCCTCCCACTCACCACGCGAGACCCACCAGAGCGAGATCCGCGGCCCCGCCTCGACGGTGATGTCGATGCGGTTGTCCGCCGGCACCTGGTCGATACGGTGCCGGACGGGCTCCTCCTGCCAGCGGCCGTCGAGGCGTGCTGCGCTGCCGAAGTCGAAGACGAACGCGTTCCAGGCGAAGCGGCCGCCGGGCAGGAGGCACGCGGTGACGCGCTCGAAGAATCGGCGCCGGTCGCCCCAGGTGGGCAGATGCAGTAACGAGCGGAACGGGCAGTCGATCAGCGCAGCCGAATCCTCGAGCGAGAGCTCGCGCATGTCGCCCTCCCGGAGCTCGATGTCGACTTCGGCCGACGCCGCCCGCTCGCGGGCGACGTCGAGCATGGCCGGCGACGAGTCGATCCCGATCACCGTCTTCCCCGTGCGCTCGGCAACGGGGATCGCCACGCGGCCCGTCCCGACCGCGAGCTCGACGACCGGTCCGGCGGCGTCACGCCCGAGCTCGACGTAGAAGTCGACGTCCTCGGTCATGTCCGCCGACCAGGCGTCGTAGATCGGCGCGAACCTGTCGTAGACGCTCACGCCGCGATTCAACCAGGGACCTCCGGCGGTCGTAGGGTTCGCGCGTGAACGGCAACGGCGACGGGGCGACGGCGGCCGCGTTCTTCGTGGGCGCGGTGCTGGCCGGCGGCAACGCGATCGGCATCCGCTTCAGCAACCGCGAGCTCGATCCGCTGTGGGGAGCCGGACTGCGGTTCTCGCTCGCCGCGCTCCTGTTCTTCGCGCTGACGGCAGCCCTGCGGCTGGAGCTTCCGCGCGGGCGGGCGCTGGGGGGAGCGTTGCTCTTCGGAATCCTCCAGTTCGCCGGCGCCTTCGCGTTCGCCTACTACGCGCTCGTCGAGCTGCACGCAGGGTACGGCCAGATCCTGCTTGCCGTCGTGCCCCTGCTGACATTGCTGCTCGCGGTCGGGCAGCGTCAGGAGCGCCTCCACCTCGCGGCGGTCGTCGGCACCGTTCTGGCTCTCGCCGGCGTGCTGTTGATGTCCCGTGCGCCGCTCGAGGAGTCGCTGCCGCTGCTTTCCCTGCTCGCCGCTCTCGCCAGCGCGTTCTGCTTCGCCCAGGCTGCCGTGCTCCTGCGCCGCCTGCCGCCCGTCCATCCGGTCACGATGAATGCCGTCGCGATGGCAGCCGGCGCGATCGTGTTGCTCGTCGGTGCGGCGCTCGCGGGCGAGTCGGTCGAGCTACCGCAACGCGCTTCGACCTGGACCGCGATCGGCTACCTCGTCGCCGTCGGCTCGGTCGTCGTGTTCCTGCTCTACCTCTTCGTGCTCCGGCGCTGGCCCGCCTCGCGGGCCGCGCACACGTTCGTGCTCATCCCCTTCGTGACGGTCGCGCTCTCGGCGTGGCTCGACGACGAGCCGGTCGGCTGGGGGCTCGTTGTCGGCGGTCTGTTGGTCCTCGCGGGGGTCTACGTCGGCGCCCTGCGCCGCGCGCACGTGGCCGACGAGTCCGCACCCGCTCGCTGACCCGAGATCGGGAGAGCACGTTGGTAACCTCGCTCACCCATGGACGCTCACGCGCTCGAGGCCGAAGCGCTCGCTGCGGTTGCCGCTGCGGCATCCGAGGACGACGTCGAGCGCGTGCGGGTCGAGTACCTCGGCCGGAAGAGCGAGCTCAAGCTCGCCCTCCGTGACGTCCGGGACCGCGAGACCGGAATGACGCTGAACGCGGTTCGCGAGCGCCTCGAGCACGCGATCGAGGCTCGCGAGGAGGACCTTCGCCGGGCGGAGCTCGATCGCCAGCTGACCCAGGAGCGAGTCGACGTCACGCTGCCGGGCGAGGAGCGCCACCTGGGAACGTTGCATCCGACGACGCTCACCCGCCGGATCATCGAGGACGCCTTCCTGGGCCTCGGGTACGAGATCGTCGACGACCGGGAGGTCGAGACCGTCCACTACAACTTCGACCAGCTCGCCTTCCCCCCCGCGCATCCGTCCCGCTCCCACCGCGACACGTTCTTCCTGGACACCAAGCGCCTCCTGCGCACTGAGACCTCGCCCTCGCAGATCCACGTCATGGAGGCGAAGAGGCCGCCCATCTACATGGTCTCGCTCGGCCGCGTCTACCGGCGCGACGAGGTCACCGCGACGCGGTTTCCGATCTTCCACCAGTTCGAGGGGCTTGCGGTCGATCGCTCGATCACGCTTGCCGACCTGAAAGGAACGCTGCTGCACGTGATGAAGGCGCTCTTCGGCGACGACCGGCGAGTCCGCTTCCGAACGCACTACTTCCCGTTCACCGAGCCCTCGATCGAGCCCGACGTCTCGTGCCCGATCTGCGACATGGCCGGCTGCCG
>JBOHBD010000405.1:0-2112 GCA_050698195.1 Gaiellaceae bacterium | reverse complement strand
GCTTCGGACGCCGGTCTACCTCGCGCTCGCATCCGTCTGGCTGGTCCCGCTCGCCGTCGTCGTTCGCCGCCACCGGAGAGACGGAGCTCCGCTCTTGAATCGGGACGAGCCGCGCGTGGCGACCCAGAGCGCGTCCTCCTAGCGCTCGAACAGAGCTGCCACGCCCTGGCCGACGCCGACGCAGAGCGTCGCGAGGCCGTAGCGGCCGTCGCGGCGGCGGAGCTCGTGCAGCAGCGATACGACCAGCCGTGCGCCGCTCATCCCCAGCGGATGCCCGAGCGCGATCGCCCCACCGTTCACGTTCACGCGCTCCTGGTCGAGTCCGAGCTCGCGGACGACTGCGAGGCTCTGCGACGCGAACGCCTCGTTCAGCTCGACGAGGTCGACGTCGTCCGGCTGGATCCCGACCCGCTCGAGGAGCTTGCGGACGGCGGGAACCGGGCCGATGCCCATCACCCTCGGATCGACGCCGGCGACTGCCGAGCCCACGAACGTCCCGAGCGGCTCGACTCCGAGCTCCTTCGCCTTCTCTTCGCTCGAGATAACGAGCGCGGCGGCGCCGTCGTTGATCCCGCTCGCATTGCCCGCCGTGACACTTCCGTTCGGGCGAAACGCCGGCTTCAGGGCGGCGAGCTTGTCCGAGGTCGTCTCGGGACGCGGGTGCTCGTCGACCGCCACGTCTCCGACCGCGACGAGCTCGTCGTCGAAGCGGCCGGCCTCGTTGGCCGCGGCCCACCGCTCCTGTGAGCGAAGGGCGAACGCGTCCTGGTCCTCTCGCGTCACGGTCCAGCGCTCCGCCACGTTCTCGCCGGTCTCCCCCATCGACTCGAGCGGGAACAGCTGCTCGTGCCGCGGATTCGGGAAGCGCCAGCCGAGCGTCGTGTCCCACACGGTCTGGTTGCCGCGCGGGAAGGCCGCGTCGGGCTTCGCCATGACGAGCGGGGCCCGGCTCATCGACTCCACACCGCCGGCGACCGCGATCTCGGCGTCGCCGGCGATAACCGCGTGGCAGGCGGACACGACCGCCGAGAGGCCGGAGGCGCAGAGCCGGTTCAGCGTGACGCCGGCGACCGAGTCGGGGAGCCCGGCGAGGAGGACGGCCATGCGCGCGACGTTTCGGTTGTCCTCGCCGGCCTGGTTCGCGCAGCCGAAGTAGACGTCGTCGATCGAGCCGGGCTCCACGCCCGAGCGCTCGACGGCCTCCGAGATCGCGATCGCCGCGAGATCGTCCGGTCGCACGTGCGCAAGCGCACCGCCGTAGCGGCCGATCGGCGTCCGGACACCGGAGACGACGACTGCGCGTGCCACGCGCGCGACCCTAGCTGACGAAGTCGACCTGCACGGGCGCGGGGAACGCGCCCAGCGCCTCGCCGCGGCGCAGGAGCTCGGTGACGGCCTTCCGACCCTCGTCGCCGTAGTCCTTCGTCAGCTCGTTCACGTACATGGAGACGAAGCGGTCGGCGACCGCCGCGTCGATTCCGCGGCCGAACTGGAGCGCGTACTCGAGCGCCTCTGCACGGTGGTCGAGGCCGCACTGGATCGCGTCCCTCAGCACCTCCGAGACCTCGCAGAGCACCTCGCGCCCGAGATCGCGGCGCGCGACGTTCACGCCCAGCGGCAGCGGGAGCCCCGTCTCGAGGAGCCACCACTCGCCGAGATCGAGCACCTTGACGAGGCCGTAGTCCTCGAACGTGAGCTGGCCCTCGTGGATCACTACGCCCGCGTCGGCGCGCCCGGACGCCACCTCCTCCGGAATCCGGTCGAACGGGAGCTCCCGGTTGCGTACGTCGCCGAGAACGAGCCGGAGGACGAGAAAGGACGTCGTCATCGTCCCTGGCACGACGATCTCGAGCGCCTCGAGCTCGGCCAGCGTGAACGGCTCGCGGGCGACGACGACCGGCCCGTACCCGGAGCCGATGCTCGCACCGTGCGATAGCAACGCGTAGTCCTCCTGCACGAACGGATACGCGGCGAGCGAGAGGGCGGTCACCTCGAGCCGTCCCGCCCGAGCCCACTGATTCAGGGTCTGGATGTCCGCGAGC
Source organism: Gaiellaceae bacterium (assembly GCA_050698195.1). Taxonomy (GTDB): domain Bacteria; phylum Actinomycetota; class Thermoleophilia; order Gaiellales; family Gaiellaceae; genus GMQP-bins7. The sequence goes on along the minus strand of JBOHBD010000405.1, from coordinate 70 downwards.
ACCTGCTCGAACTCGTGGCCTCGAGTGTCGACGAGGTCCGTGGTGAGCGCCCAGAACATGAAGGCGTCGT
>JBOHBD010000404.1:0-2379 GCA_050698195.1 Gaiellaceae bacterium | reverse complement strand
GCTCCGATAGGAACGACCTCGGCATGGACGCCGGGCAGCGTCTCGATCAGCGCCAGCGCGTTCTCCGCGTCCGGCGCCTCGACGTGCACGAGCTTCTCCACCACTACCTCCTACTCGGCCCGCCGGCCAGCGGTGCTACCGACCCGCGTACGTGCGCCGTGTCGGAAGCTGCTAGCCGTTCTCTGGAGCAGAAGCGGAGAGATTGCTCCGGCTCGTGCGGGCGAATCTCTCTGCGCCAGCTGGATTCTCGGCTACTCCTCGATCTGGTCCGCGATCGTGAATGCGACCTGGTTCTGCTCGACGCTCGCGTCGAGGACCTTGTCATCGAGGAGCGAGGCCGCCTCCGGTTCGAGGAAGACACGGACTCCCTGTTCTTCGATCACCTCGTCGTCCTCGGCGGGCAGCGGAACGACGCTGAGCTCGAGGTGCGTCTGCATCCCTGTCTGCTCGGCGACCATCCGCAGACCGCTCGTCTCGGAAACCTCGTCCGAGGACAAGACGATGCTATTCACGGCCTGAACCGCGCTGTCGGTGAGTGCAAGGGCCTCGATGCGGATTCAGGCGCCGTCCAGGTATTGCATGGCGTGAACGACGCGCCACCGCGGCGAGGTTGCCTTTCTCGATACTGGCACGCGACAAGACTGAAGCCGCGCTCGATCCCGCCGCACAAGCTCTGGGTGTCGCCGGGCCGAGCGTGGATGCGTCTTCGAAGCACAGCACTTTCCTGAGCGGCTACGCGCCCGTACCGACGCAGCGACCGCACTGCTCGTCGACGTCACAGACGGAGAAGAGTTCGTGCAGAGCCTTAGCGCGCGGTGATGTAGTCGGTCAGGTACTGGATCTCGAAGCTCTGCTGCTTCGACTGGAACTCGACGAGGTCGCCGATCGAGACGATGCCCACCACCTCGCCGCCGTCGGCGACGGGGAGGTGGCGGATTCGTCGGTCGGTCATCAACGCCGTGCACTCGTCGACCGTCGTCTGCGGTGTCGCCACGATGAGCGGTGAGGACATGATCTCCCGGACGGCGGTCTCCTTGTCGGTGCGCCTCGCGTCGCGATCGGGCCGCACAACCAAGAGGACGACCTCGAGCGTCTCATATCGGCGCTCGACCACTTGCTGTGGCGCTCACCGGGTTTCGGGCGCGCGCCGCCAGGGCCGGCGAAAACGAGACCGTCCGGTTGCGACGTCGGCAACCTGCTCCGCGGCCTCTGTGACCTGGTCAGCGGCCGGCTCGACGACCTCGGACACCTGCTCGACGGTTCGCTTGGTCTCCTCGATTCCGTCCTTCGCCGCCCGTTGGTCAGTCCGGATCTCGCCTTGCAGACCGTGCAGCTCCTCGGCGAGTTCCTTCGTGTCGCGCATCAGGACGGTGAGCTCGCTCTGGATCACTCGGAGGGTCTCGTGCGTCCCGCACGCTGCGTATGGCGAGGTACACGAGCAGGAAGGTCGCGAACATGCCGAACGTTCCGCTTGTGAGGACGAAGAAGTCGATGGCAACTCTCTCGGGCGGGCGGCCTTGCCACCGTAGCGAGGATGTCCGGCCGGCGCGAAGTCGTGTCGATCGACGCGTTCGACGGCGTCAGAGGACGGGCTCTGACGCTCCAAAGCTTGGGCGGGCAGTCACCGTCTCGAATACCGTGATGAGGCCCGGACTCGGGAGTCGAGTGCCGACAGCTCCCTCGCACTCCGTTTCCGCCAGAAGCTCCCGGGCCAGGCCGTCAACCGACGGTAAGGGTGCCCTCCATCCCGCCCTCGCGATGGCCGGGCACCGAGCAGTAGAAGGTGTACGTGCCAGACTGAAGCTCGACGGTGAGCGAGGTCGACTCGCCCGTGACGGTCTCGCTTTCCTCGTCGACGCCCCCGTCCTCGACCACGACGTTGTGCGGGAGGGAGGATTCGTTCGCCAGCTCGATCGTGATCGTTCCAGCGGGCGCCTCGAGCGTGTCCTTGTCGAAGCTCAAGGCTCCCCCCGGGTCCGCCGCGAGCTGAAGCGTCGTCTCCTCGCCCGGGGCGCTCTCAGTAGTGGGGGGCTGCGCCTCGTCGCCGTTTCCTCCACATCCGCCTGTGAATAGTGCAAGCGCGACCAGAGCAGCGGCAGTGGGGGCGATTCGGCGGCTCACATTCCTGTCTGATACCCGTGGACCAGTCGACGAAACACCGAAGCGGTGCCGTCTGGGTTGGCCGCGCGCGTGCGCCGACGTTTCCGTGTGCCCAGTCGAACCCCCAAGGGCACGCGCCTCCGGCACCCTTTGTCCGGTGGGACGGGTTCACGCCATGTCAGGGGACCGACCTCGCCGGACGCATGCGCAGCGGCTCGTGAGCCGCGACGGCTACTTCGCACCCGAGAGCGTGATCCGGACGGTAGGCAACTCCCCGAT